>DOBW01000215.1 GCA_003504035.1 Rhodospirillaceae bacterium
ATCAAAAAGACGAACAAGTCATACACAAGTATTTATTGTTATGAATAGTTAAATCATTAAATCATCTAATAACGAATAGTGTGTAACCTCTAATAATAACACACGCATGTCTTCAGGGGTGTTATGGTTTTGAATAAATAGCGCCAAGCCAATAACCTCCAGCAAAGCTGGAGGTTATTGGCTGAAACGACTATAGGTTCTAGACTTTATTTAGTCCATGCATCATCCGTAAAAATAGGCGAATAGGGAATAATAGGGGCAGGCCCTGATCTTTTGGGAAACATATCTTTGTTGGTTGAAGGCATAACGGGTCTTATGCGATCAAAGATGTCTTTGGGCGGATTCAAGAAGATGGGCGGTTTATCGAGCATGTCCGGACTTTTAATGCCGTCACTTGGCACCCATGGACGATCATAGCTCGCCCAGTGTTTGTCGAGGAACATGTCTTCATGGCGTTGTGCTTGTGCGGGAGAGGTATAAAAAACAAAAATCAAAAAACTTCCCACAAACCAGTGTAAGTTTGTCAATTTTAAACCTAAATTTTTAGGTGTCGCACATCTCATTTTCACTCACGACCTTGTTGCGTCCGTATTCTTTTGCACGGTACAGCGCAGAATCGGCGCGATCAAGAAGCTTTTGTGGTGAGGTATCATTTTCATGGTTAATGGAAACGACACCAAAACTAGCAGAAATGTTCAATTTTTCTTCTGTATCAGGAATATCGTAAGTGCTTTCACATATAGCGCGGCGCAAACGTTCACTGGCTGATTGTGCCGTTTTTATTTCGGTCTCAGGCATAAGAACAGCAAATTCTTCGCCGCCCATCCGCACAACAAGATCCGAGGCACGCAGATTAACCTGCAGGCGATTGATGGTTTCTTTTAAAACAAAATCGCCAGCGCTATGGCCATAGGTGTCGTTGATCTTTTTAAAATGATCGAGATCAAGAGACAAAACAGAAAGAGGCCGATTGGTTGCTTGGCATCGCTCAAAAAGTGTGGGGAGATGCATGTCGAGATAGCGTCTGTTGTACGCGCCCGTTAAAGGATCAACCAGAGCAAGAGAAAGGCTTTGCTCTAATTTTTTGCGCAGACGATCATAGTGCTTTTTTTGTTGGAGCTGTGTACGCACACGGGCAACAAGCTCGGTGCTTTCAATGGGCCGAATAAGATAATCATTGGCGCCTAGATCAAGACCTTTGGCGACAATCTCAATTTCGTTTTCATTGGCGAGCAAGAGAATAGGGAGCGTGCGTGTCGGTTCTTGAGCGCGTAGCTGTCCACATAAGCGAAGCCCATCTTCTTCTGCGAGATCAAGGCTGACCATAGCCAGATCAAAATGGCCCGTTTGTGTTTTTTGCAAAGCATCATTGAGATCGGTAGCAAGTGTTAGGCCTGTGCTCATATCCTTTAGGGATTTTTCAAGATGGGCGCGGTCGCTTGCGTTATCTTCAAGAATAATAATGTTGCCTTTAATATCTTGTTCTTCACTGAGAGGTTTGTCTTCTTGCTCTGTGAGCGAAGCGGCGGTTGCTTCACGCAAGCGCCATTCATCCGTTATCATTTTAAGGCGCAACAAAGAGCGCACACGTGCGAATAGCGCCGTGTCATTAAAGGGCTTTGTAAGAAAGTCATTGGCGCCGCATTCAAGGCCACGCACGCGATCTTTAATATCGGACAGCGCAGTAATGATGATGATGGGGATATGTTGTGTGGCAATATTTTCTTTTAAGTGCGTGCAAACTTCGAAGCCATCCATCTCTGGCATCATGACATCAAGCAAAATGAGATCCGGCATTTCATGCTGAACAATCTCAAGCGCTTCAGGTCCAGAGGTTGCTGTGCTTACAAAATAATAGTCCTTGGCAAGCTTTGCTTCGAGCAGCTTAACGTTTAAAGGCGTGTCATCAACGATGAGGATGCGGGCTGACATAAAAGGCCCTCCTTAAGGCGTTGTCGTAGGCCTAATGTGGCGCTTGACTGTTTCTAGAAAAGGTCCGACTGAAATAGGTTTTGAGATGTAACCTTCACAGCCACCCGCTCTAATTCTTTCCTCATCGCCCTTCATGGCAAAGGCTGTGATAGCGATAATAGGAATATTTTTGAGTTTAGTATCATTTTTAATCCAGCGTGTAATTTCTAGTCCAGAGACCTCTGGGAGTTGAATGTCCATCAAGATGAGGTTAGGTGTGTTTTTTCGCGCAAGCTCAAGCACTTCCATACCGTCAGCGGTATGAATCGTTCGATAGCCGTTTGCTGCGAGAAGATCGCAAAACAGCTTTTTGTTTAATTCATTGTCCTCAACGATGAGGATGCAATTTTTATGTGTTGTTGACATATAGTCGTTCCAATTTAAACTCGGACGGGTCTGCAAAGGCAATTTTCGCCAGCCGTTTGCCTTCAAATTGGAACGACTATAGGCTAAAATTTTACGTGATACGGCCCTATATTAGATTGTAAAACCTTAGCATCCCCTTAAAGTTGGCGTGAACTATAGTCATTCCACTTAATAATTCCCTATGGCTGCAAATCACTTTTCGACAAATCTCGCTTGCGCATGCCTGTTTTTGGGGTGACTACTCTGCGCTTCGCGCAACCGTGACTACCCCTTACGTACGCTTACGCAGCTCAATTTGACAAAAAGCAATTTTCGCCTATAGGGAATTCTTAATTGAAACGACTATATGTTGGAATGAGGTAAGAAGCTTTCTGTTTCTTTACGATTCATTTACCAATTTATAGGCTTTGTTT
>DOBW01000015.1 GCA_003504035.1 Rhodospirillaceae bacterium
TGTCGGCATTACGGGTACAAACGGAAAATCAACAACCACAGCGCTTATCTCCTTTATTCTAGAAAACGCAGGCCATAAGGTTCAAATGGGAGGCAATATTGGCAACGCCGCCTTATCGCTCGATCCTTTGGGTAAAAATGGCACTTATGTGCTGGAGCTTTCCTCTTACCAACTTGATTTAATCCAATCCAATCCCTTTCAAATTGCTGTTTGGCTTAATATCACACCCGATCATCTCGACCGCCACGGCGATATGGCTGGCTATATCAAAGCCAAAAAGAAAATTGTGCGTAAGGACAAACCACAAAAGCTTATCCTTGGCGCTGATGAACCTGAAATGCGCGGCCTAGCCTCTGAGCTAGCACTACAAAAAAACATAAAGCTTTGCCTTATTGAAAACCTCCAGCACCTTGATTTTTCTGATGCCAAAGCCCTCCCCGGTGTGCATAACGCTCAAAACGCTATGGCGGCTATTCTCGTTTGTAATGAGCTTGGCCTCAAACAAAAAGAAATCGAAGACGGCATCAAAAAATTCCCCGGATTAGCCCACCGCCAGCAACTTGTCTGTGAAATTGATGGCGTGCGCTTCATTAATGACAGCAAGGCTACCAATGCCAACGCCACCAGCAAGGCTTTGGTTTGCTATGACACTATTTACTGGATCATTGGAGGAAGACCCAAAAGCGGCGGCTTAAATGGTCTTGAAGAGCATACCCCGCGCCTTGCCCATGTCTTTATCATCGGCGAGGCCGAAGACGATTTTGCTGCATGGTGCACAGCTCAAGACATCCCCTTCACGCGCTGCAAAACACTTGATGTCGCCACACAAAAAGCAGCGCTAATGGCTTTAGAAGAAAAGAAAAAAGACGCTGTCGTTCTACTTTCTCCGGCCTGCGCGTCTTTTGATCAGTTTCCCTGTTTTGAAGAACGGGGAGAGACCTTTATGCGCTGTGTCAAAACCATAGAATCGGGAGCATAACAAGTGACGTCTGTTCCTCGTTCCGATCAAACAATTATTGGCCGTTGGTGGTGGACCGTCGATCACTGGACCTTAGCCGCTCTCATTGTTCTGATTGGTATGGGCATTCTCCTCATCCAAGCCGCCACGCCTGCTATCGCTGTCAAACGAGGGCTAAGCACCTTCTATTTTGTCCAACGCCATCTTATTATGCTTATGCCTGCTCTTTTAGTTACATTTGGCACCTCTTTACTTTCTCCCAAGCAAGTGCGCCGCTTAGCCGTTGGCCTTTTATTTATTTTTCTTCCACTTCTGGGTCTCACACTTATGATGGGCGATGAAATCAAAGGCGCAACACGCTGGATTCAGCTTTTTGGGCTTTCTATGCAGCCATCAGAGTTTATTAAACCTCTTTTTGCTGTTGTATCGGCTTGGCTTTTTTCCCGCCACTGCGAAAGACGCGGCTCCCCTGGACTGGGCTTGAATATCTTTCTTTTTCTTTTAATTAGCTTTTTATTACTCGGACAACCTGACGTTGGCATGACCATTTTGATTGTCTTTATTTGGTTCAGCCAATTCTTTCTGGCGGGTATGCCGATGCCTTTAGTTGGAGCCCTGCCCGTACTTGGCGTTTTTGGCCTTTTTGGAACCTATTATGCCTTTCCCCATTTTGCCTCACGCTTTGACCGTTTTCTGAGCCATAACGGCGACACTTATCAAATTGATAGGGCACTTGAAGCCTTTAGAAACGGTGGTCTTTTCGGAACCGGACCCGGCGCAGGAACCGTTAAAATGACCATTCCAGACGCCCATGCCGATTTTGTTTTCGCTGTTGCCGGAGAAGAACTTGGCCTTATTGGCGCTTTGTTTATTCTCTCTTTATTTGCCTTTATCGTCTTGCGCGGACTGTGGCATGCGAAAAAAGAAAAAAATATATTTGTTCTTCTAGCCGTCAGTGGATTACTTATCGAATTTGGCGTCCAAACCGCCATTAATCTGGGTTCAACACTGCATTTAATTCCGGCTAAAGGCATGACTTTACCCTTTATTTCCTATGGCGGCTCCTCCTTGCTGTCCCTGTCGCTCCAGATGGGCATGCTTTTAGCGTTAACACGCAAAAGATACGGGCAAACAGAAACATAATTTATGAGTCCTGACCCTTGCCCAAAAGCCCGAAAAAGGGTCTATTAAAGAGCATCTCATCTTGGCGAGTCTTAAACTCTTTGCAGGCCCGTCCGGTTCTTAAGTGGAATGACTATATGTCCGATTCGCCCCCCCTCTTCCTCCTCGCCGCTGGCGGCACGGGAGGCCATGTTTTTCCCGCAGAAGCCCTCACACGGGAGCTTCTGGGACGCGGTGCGCGCGTTGCCCTGATAACAGATGGCCGTGGCAGCCGTTTCAGCGATGAATTGGCCGTCCCCGTTTACCGCATCAAGGCATGTCCTTTAGGGCGCAATATTTTTTCCAAAATTTTCAGCGTTCTAAAAATGGGTATTGGCACGCTTCAGGCAGCTTTGCTGCTCCACAAATTAAAGCCCATCGCCGTTGTTGGTTTTGGAGGCTATCCTTCTGTGCCTTTGCTTTTTGCCGCCGCGCATATGAATGTCCCCATTATTTTACATGAGCAAAACGCTTTGCTCGGACGCGCTAATCGTATTTTGTTGCCTTTCGCTAAAACACTGGCCACGTCCTTCCCTCATGTCAAAAATATGCCTGCCACCTTCAAAGCTCGAAAAGTTCACACCGGCAATCCTGTGCGTCCTGACTTCAGCGCCATGCGGCAAGCACCCTACCCCACATTGAAAGAAGATGAACCGCTTCGCTTACTCGTTTTGGGAGGGTCCTTAGGTGCCCATATTTTCAGTCCTGTTGTACCCAAAGCGCTTATGCTTATGCCACAAAATCTTCGGCAACGTTTTTTAGTCACCCAACAATGCCGAAGCGGTGATTTAGAAGATACTCGCGCTGCCTTTGCGGCGGCTGGCGTTGAAACCGAGCTTTCACCCTTCTTCAAAGATATTCCCGAAAGAATGGGCCGCGCGCACCTTGTCATCAGTCGTTCAGGCGGTGGAAGTCTTTCAGAGCTAACAGCTGTCGGACGTCCCGCCATCCTTGTCCCCTTCGTAGGCGGTCACGCACAGGAACAAACCGCTAATGCGCAAGCTGTCGCACAAGCAGGAGGAGCATGGCTTATTCCCGAAGAAGCCTTTACACCAGAAGCTCTGGCAGTACGGCTTGAGGCATTACTGGCCATGCCGACCACAATGGCTAAAACAGCCGCCGCCGCACGCGCATGGGGCACCATCACCGCCGCCGACAATCTGGCTGATTGTCTTTACAAAACAGTCGGTCTGCCCACACCAAAATCTCGCATTGCGTGGGCCGACAATCCCGACATTTCAGGAAACGAGTTTACACTAGCCCTTTCAACGCGTGAGTTAAACGAATGACATTATCTGCAACATGTGCCTCAAACTTCAATTCCCCCTTTAATCCTCTTGATGTGGGGCTGATCCATTTTGTTGGGATCGGCGGCATTGGCATGAGTGGCATTGCCGAGATTCTTCACAGTCTAGGCTATAAAATTCAAGGTTCAGATTTGGCAGAAAACGCCAATGTCGAACGTCTGCGCAAAAAAGGTATTTCCGTTATGATCGGCCACCAAGCCGAGCACATCAAAGATGCTGGCGTAGTTGTTCTTTCATCAGCTATCAAAAAAGGTAATCCAGAAATTGTCGCGGCACGCGCGGCACTCCTTCCCATCGTACAGCGCGCTGAAATGCTTGGCGAACTCATGCGCATGAAACGTGCCGTTGGCGTTGGAGGCACACACGGCAAAACAACAACAACCTCGATGGTTGCAACTCTGTTTGATGAAGCCGGTTTAGACCCCACCGTTATCAATGGCGGCATCATCAACGCCTATGGCACCAACACCCGTTTCGGCAGCTCGGAATGGATGGTGGTCGAGGCGGACGAGNNCGGCATCATCAACGCCTATGGCACAAATGCGCGGCTTGGAAAAAGCGAATGGATGGTCGTGGAAACAGATGAATCAGACGGTAGTTTTACGAAGCTCCCCTCTACGATCACCATCGTGACTAATATTGATCCAGAACATCTTGATCATTACAAGGATTTCAATACCGTCAGAAAAGCCTATGCCTCGTTTGTTGAAAATATTCCTTTTTATGGCTTTGCGGTCTTATGCATTGACCATCCGGAAGTGCAAGCGCTCGCCTCCCAGATTCTTGATCGCCGCCTCGTTACCTATGGCCTCTCGGCCCAAGCAGATGTGCGCGGCATCAATCTTGATATGAATGCCGA
>DOBW01000175.1 GCA_003504035.1 Rhodospirillaceae bacterium
CCAAAACGTACGCTTACGCAGCAATGCTCGACAAAAACAATTTTCGCCTGCCGTCCCGTTCTTAATCGAAACGACTATATATAACTTTTTAAAAAGGTTATCCCTCCGCTGAAGAATAAGGCGGGGGGTTTTTTATAGTCATTCCACTTAAAACGACTATGCGTAAAGGAAAGAAAATGGAAGACCAGAAAAAAACACTCGGGATTTTTGGGCTTGGTGCGTTTGGCCAGCTTATGGCGCGACATCTTGCTCCTCATTTTAATTTAAAGGCCTGCGATCCTTCGCCGGATGTTGTTTCTTTTGCTAAGGAAAATAACATCGAGCTTGCTTCTTTACCGGAAGTTGCTGCGTGTGAGATTGTGGTGATGGGTACGCCCATTCCGTATATGGAGGAAACCATTTGTGCCATAGCGCTGCATCTTAAAAAAGGCGCACTTGTTTTGGATGTTGGCTCGGTCAAGGTCAAGCCAGCCCTTTGGATGAAGCTTAATTTACCAGATTATGTTGATGTGGTGGCCACGCATCCTTTGTTTGGACCGCAGAGTGCTGATGTTGATATTAAGGGTCAAAATATTGCTATTTGTCCAGTGCGCGGAGACAGAACAGATTGTGTGGTTGCTTTTTTGCGTGATGTTTTAGAGCTTAATATTCTTATGACAACGCCAGAAGAGCATGATTACGAGGTTGCGCAGATACAAGGCCTAACGCATATGATCGGACGCATTCTTACCGAGATGGAGCCGCTTCCTCATACGATGACGACAAAAAGTTTTGATGTGCTTATGGAGGCCGTTGATATTGTGCGCGGCAATTCGATGGAGCTTTTCTTGTCAATTGAACGCGAGAATCCTTTTTCTGCCGATGTGCATAAAAAGTTTTTCAAAAAAGTGGAAGACCTTCGCCAGTTCTTGCGGTCACATGATGCGTGGGATGCTAATGACTAAAATATAGTCATTCCCTTAAACATTCTCGTCATTCCGGCGAAGGCCGGAATCCAGCATCCAAAAGGGATGCAAAGGCCGACAGGCCTTTTAAAGAGCTTCGCTCTTTGTGTCCTGTGTAAGCAGGACACTGGATGCCGACCTTCACTGGCATGACGTTTGTTTTTGTGGGGAGTTCTTTTTTTGAAAGAGACTGCGGATCACCAGCTTATAGCTGGAAGCTCCAAAAGCTTGACCGGTCCAAGAAAAAACTGTCCGCTTTGCACAGAAACGGGAATAATTGGGGCTGATTTTCCTGTGAGGCTTGAGGGGCGCGATAAAACATTGAGCGCCGAGCGCAAGAGAGTAAGTTTGCTTCCCGTCATATTTTTTTGTGCGGCAAGGGCGCCTATAGCTTCATCAAGGCCTGAGACACGGCCTGAAAAAGCGCCTTCTGGTTGAAGCTTTGTGTCAAGACCAAGGGTGCCATTTGCTGTGACCTTTAAAGGCCCCCAGTTGATAAAGAAACGATCAAACTCAAGCACGCCACTGGCTTCATTCCATGCGGCGATGGCGCGCTTATTCATAAAATTGGGAACAGGTCCCATGACACGCACACGGAAGAAGCCTTCTTCCCAGCTATTGCCAAGCGCAAAGGGTGGGGTTTCCTCGAAGGTAACTCCTAGCGGTTGAAGCCAGAAGCTAAGGCCTGTTTCAGTGTAGTCCGTAGGGATGCGTTCGGGTTTTTCAAATCCAAATTTAATCATGCCGGCCTTGATGGTTTTACCCATCAGCTTGACGTTGACGTCTTTGTGAAGTTTTCCTGAAACAGCTTTCCAGTTCCATAGATTGATATAAAAAACGGCTTCTTCTGCTTTAATTTCATTGCCGTTTTTCATGTGCAGTGTGAACGGTTCAAGATGGGCGTGAATAGCCCATGGAGTGCCGCCTGTAAAACGTTTTTCAAAGCTTATTTTTCCGCCATCCTGAGCTATTTCAGCGATAAGGGAATCAAGTATTTTGCCTGTATGATAGGCCGTCCAGCCCCAAACGAGGCTCCATGCAAGAATGACGCACAGGGCCGTAAGGCCAAGCAGATGATGGCGGCGCAGTGCGCGGTGGGTAAAGATTTTAGCAGCACGAGACATGGTGCGAACTCTAACACAAAAAGGGCGATCGTGCACTCAGGAATATAATGCCAGAACTTATGTTTAATAAAGCGAGCGCTGACCGTAGATGGCGTTTTTTTCGTAATTTGTTAGGTTACGGCGGGCACCTCGCGCAGGGCGATGTTCTTCATAAAAACTGTTGGGATTAAGCTCGTATCTTTCCCACAAAGAAGCGGCATGGGGCGAGAAAGCTTGCACAGGATATCTTATCGGTTGAGTTTGTGCCGGAGAAGAATAGGCGCCGCCGCCGCCATAAGAGCTTGAAGCGGTTCCGCCAAAGGAAGAAGACGTTCCTCCAAAAGAGGGGGCTGATCCAAAGGAGCGCGTGAGACCCTGTATTCTGGGGTTTCGGGAGCGTCTGTCAAAAGTGGTGTTGAGGTCGTATTTTGTAGGGTTGACGATTCTCGTCTCATAGCCTCTTTCTGGTGCGCCAGCTAAGTCCGAGGAAAATTCTATAAAATCATCATATCTATGTTCAACAGCCTCGGCGAAAGGTTCATTAAAGCTAGAACTTTGGCTCATGTAATATTGATATTCGCCTGCCTGAGCGGCAAAGGGTGCAACAAAAACCATAAATCCTAAAATAAATAGGCTCGATACGCGGTACATGAGAAACCTCTTCGAGAAACGTTAATTCAAAAAAGATAGGTTTTTCAATCTTCTGCGTCTGGAGCCTATCTCTACAGGATGTGATTCTACGGCTAAAAAGCTAAATTTTTTCTAAAGAGCCAGTTTTTTCATGCGCTCTAGAGCCTCTTTTATGCGCTCCGAGGAAACTGTGAGGGCAAAACGGATATAACCTTCACCTTCTTGGCCGAATCCGTTCCCTGGGGTTGCGACAATGCCGGCTTTTTGCAGCAAAAGAGCCGCAAAATCGCTTGA
>DOBW01000149.1 GCA_003504035.1 Rhodospirillaceae bacterium
GATATTTTTTTATCATATAATAAGATATAAGGATTCTCAAGATCTGTAATCATTTTTTCTGAATCAGTCACAAAGTAAGGAGATAAATAACCTCTGTCGAACTGCATACCTTCAACGATATCTACGTAGGTGTCGGTACCTTTTGCTTCTTCAACAGTTATTACTCCTTCCTTACCAACTTTTTCAAAGGCTTGCGCAATTAGATCACCAACACTTTCATCATTGTTAGAAGAAATAGATGCAACTTGTTTAATCTTTTCAAGTTTACTTCCTACAACTTGTGATTGTTTTTGTAGATTGGTAACAATAGAATCAACGGCTTTGTCAATACCACGTTTTAAATCCATAGGATTTGCACCCGCTGCAACATTTTTTAAACCTTCTTTTACAATTGCTTGTGCCAAAACAGTAGCAGTAGTTGTACCGTCACCAGCCAAATCGTTTGTTTTAGAAGCTACTTCTTTAACCATCTGAGCTCCCATATTTTCAAAATGTTCGGGAAGCTCTATTTCTTTGGCAACGGTCACGCCATCTTTTGTAACGCGTGGTGCGCCGAAGCTTTTTTGGATGACAACATTGCGACCCTTAGGGCCGAGCGTGCAGGAAACAGCATCTGCCAGCAGGTTAACGCCGCGCATCATACGGTCGCGCGCATCAACGGAAAAACGAATTTCTTTAGCAGTCATAGGTTAGTTCCTTTCAGGTGATATCAAGAGTGTTTTCGTTTACTTTTCTTGGAAAAGCTTATTTCTTTTTGGATTTACAGCAGCTTTTTTCTTTGCCACATTTATCCAAAATGCCCAGAATGTCAGATTCTTTCATAATAAGAAGATCTTCATCGCCAATTTTGGCTTCACTTCCTGACCATTTGCCGAACAGGACGCGATCGCCTGCTTTGACATCAAGGGCCATGATTTTGCCTTGCTCATCGCGGATACCAGGACCTACAGAGACAACTTCGCCTTCCTGTGGTTTTTCTTTGGCCGTGTCGGGGATGATGATGCCGCCGGAGGTTTTTGATTCGCATTCAATTCGGCGAACCACAACGCGGTCATGCAGAGGACGGAAGGTCATCGGTCTTGCTCCTTTAGTTGGTACGAGATTTAACTCGGTTGTTAACGACTATAGTCATTCCTCTTAAGAACTGGACGGGGCTGCAAATGGCCTTTGTTTGCGCTTNNGCTTGCGCACGTACCCAAAAGTACGCTTACGCAGCAAAGCTCGACAAAAACTATTTTCGCCTGCCGTCCCGTTCTTAATTGAAACGACTATAAAAATTTTTCCGCTTTGTTTGTTCATAAAACGAAGCGAAAAGCTCAAGCTAAATGCCGGTATAAGGCGGCGCACCAGAGGTCTGTCACATGTAGGACTTGTTATGAGGGCTTTCAAGGTCTTGTTGAGTCTTTTTCACAAAGAATCGACAATGAAGCATTGGGTCTGTGGATAAGAATTCTAGAAGAAGAGGTGGATTCTAGTTTCCTGTTACAACGGCAACCCTTACAGGTGCGTTTTCAGCCAAAGAACCTATGGGCCAGAGGCCTTGAGCCATTTGGTGCAGAGAAGGCAGGCTTTTGCCCAGACGGGCACGGTAGGCCCAGTAGTGGGGCAGGACGCGCGCTATATATTGGCGTGTTTCCCGTACAGGGATGCTTTCCATGAACAGGAGAGGGTCGGATGTTTTTTTGGCCGTGATCCAGCCCAAAGTCTTTCCTGGCCCACCATTATAGGCGGCCAGCAAAAGAAGAAGATTATTACCAATATAGGGGATTTTGGTTAATTGCCGCACATATTTCTGGCCAAGCGTTATATTGAAGGTTGGATCGAAAAGGGCCTCTGGCTGGTTATGGCCGACCTTCATGCGGCTTCTCTCTATCATTTCATTGGCCGTTGCTGGCATAATTTGGAGAAGTCCCCGTGCCCCGCGTGAGCTGATGGCCTGCGGATTAAATAGCGATTCCTGTCGTGCAAGAGCAAAAAGAAGGGCGCGATCAATTTTAAATCCGTTTTTAGGCTCCCAAGGAAGAAGCGGATAAAAAGTTGGGCCATAGCCTTGCTTGCTTTGAAGGTGGGCTAAGCGCAAAGCAAGGGCAGGCATATGGGCGAAGTTTGCTAGCGCCTGCATGGCGCGGCGTTTTTTACTTTTACCGCGTGGGTTAATGCGGCGCAGCTCGGCTTCAGCGCGCTCATTTTGCCCGATTTGAATCAGCGCCAGCGCGCGCCATCCAGCAGGATCTTTCGTAAGAACTTTGTGATGTTTTGTTCCCCATTTATGCGGGTGCTTATTGTTTTGTGCCAAAGAGCTAATAGGGTTTTTGTTTAAAAGCTGTGAGGCTAAAAGACCATAAAGACTTTGCTTATACGCAGCCGCTTTTTGCAAATGGAAGTTGGCTTGGGCCAGTCTTCCTGTTGTGTTATAGGCGCGATAGGCCCAGAAATGTGCGGCGGCACGGTTGCTGCCTGTTAGCTTTTTATCTTTCGCCAAGCGGGCAAAGAAAACACGGGCAGATGTGTAATTTTTGGTTTCCCATGTGATGAGCCCTGCTATCCACAAGCCTAAAGGTTGCCCTGCGCGGGCTGCAGAATAGGCGAGCGCTGTGGCTTCTTGTTTTTTGCCAACGCGAAAAAAGGAAGCGGCGATGGTGGCTTCAGCTGAGGCTGTGAAAGAGGCGGGAAGAACTTTCTTCTTTTTTGCTTTTTGCAAAATCTTGAGCGCTTGTGTGGGGCGGCCGCGTGCGGCTTTTTTTCTGATGTTGCGCGCTAGATCACGGTCTTTTTTAAGTTTTTTATTTTTACCAATTACATAATCCGAGATGAAGCTTGTGGCGCTGTCAACACTACCACCACTGCTCCATGTGTTTGAAAAAAGCGGGGCTGGCAGATCTTTGTCGCCGCGCTCAAGAGCGGCATCATAAATAGTTTGAGCTTCGGGCAATGTTGGAAAAGTTTTAAGCCAAGCTTTCTGCTCATCAAGTGTGGCGCCAAGCCGTTCAAAGCGGTCCGCCAAAACGGAGCCTATCAAGCGCCGATCTTCTATTTTTTCAATCAGATTTTCGGCTCTGTTCCAGTTGCCTTCTTTTTGAGCCTTAAAAACCACACGGTAAAGCGCAGCGTCTTTAGGGGAAAGCGCAGGGACGGCCTTGTCCATTATCGCCGCCTTTTTTGCGGCGATAAGGTCTTGAGGCGAGGGTTTCACAACAGCAACTTTTGCTTCAAGAGAAGGCACGGTAGTTGTTGAGATTTCCTGAGTATTTGTGGCCAGTCCTAAGCTTATAATTGCCATAAGGGCGAGTTGAGCGCCGATGGCAAAATGCTGACCTATCAATTTCAACATTGTCATTAAGCGCTGGTGTAAAGGCTCACTGGGAAATAGGCAAGATGAAAGCATTTTCTCAGGAAAAAAAAATGTTTAATCCTTTTAAAATCAAAGTGTTAAAAATTGTCCATTTCTTGCTTAACAAGCAATAAATCGCCCCAAGCTTGCCTTTTGGCACCGGGTTGGCGCAGCAGGTAGGCGGGGTGAAAAAGGGGCATGCATTTGATCGGTTGAGTCTCTTTTTGGCCCAGTTGCGGCGTATAGTTTGTCCACCGCCCACGCAAACGTGTGATGCCTTCTCGGGTTCGCAGAAGCGTTTTTGTGGCCACGCCGCCTAGAAGAAGGAGGATTTGGGGTGCCGCTAGCGCGATATGTTGCTCGGCAAAGGGAAGACAGGCCGCAATTTCTGCATCGGTGGGTGAGCGGTTTCCCGGAGGTCGCCAGAAAAGAATGTTACTTATATAGACGCTATCGCGATCAAGACCGATAGAAGCAAGCATATGGTTCAAAAGCTGGCCGCTGACACCTACAAAAGGCGTGCCCTGACGGTCTTCATCAGCGCCTGGTGCCTCGCCGATCAGCATAATTTTGGCTTTCGGGTTGCCGCCCGCGAAGACCATGTTCATGGCCGTGTGTTTGAGGGAGCAGCCTTCAAAGGCATCTAGTTCTGCGTGCAGCTCGTCTATGGAGGAGGCGCTAATCCTTCTTGCGGCAGGAGGGGGTGACGTTTGGGGTGCTTGGGGAGTTTTGGTTCTGGGCGGCGCGGATGGAGCAGAAGGCGCTTGTTGGGGTGCTGTTTTTTCTGCTGGCTTGGACGTGCGGCCTGTCCATGTGGAAAGGCTTGGTTTTTCATCCACAACCTCGTCCACGCCAGCATCAAGCTGCCAGACCAAATCCTCCATTGTTTTTCGAGCCTCGTCCATAGGCCTAACTTTGGCGGGAATCGAGCGTGCCTGCAAGGGGGTTTGTTATTGAGGAGCAGGTCTTGGCATTTGAAGCTTTATAACGCCGTTTTTAGGCCGTTTTTCAGTTTTCAATCTTTCTACAGAAGGCGCCACATAATCATGAAGAAAGCTTTCACCGTTCATTGTTGTGCCGCCTATTCTTGCTGGAACGAGCCAAACTTTGCTAGGATCTGTTCTAATATCAATGCCTCCGAAGGGGGAAGAAGGTTGTGACGACACATTAACATTAACCACGCGGGCACTCAAAGCCAAGTCTTCTGGGGAGGGGTGAGCAGAAAGGGCTTCAGCCGGTATTTCCCAAATTTCAACGAATGAAGTTTGGTGCTTTTCGGTATCCAAATTGTGAAGATTGCCCGTAATGTGCCAATCTTCAAAAACTTCTCCATTATCTCCGCAAGAAAAACTATCTTTTTTTTCACATTTGATGTCCGTAAAAGGAAGAGCAAGAGCTGTCAAAAAACCAGCAGCCGTTCCGTTGTGTCCTTGACCGTTTAGTTTGGCTTCTTCTTCTCGATATTTTTTTGAAAGAGCGGAACGTTCCTCTAAATAGCTAAGCCTTGGGGGATGGTTTTGGTCGTTGATAAATCCGAACATAATAATGCCTCCGTGTAAAAAAAAGATTTATTCCCTATGTTTGATCCTAATTTATTTCCTATATTTGATCCTAAAAAAGAGGAAAGCAATATAAATTTATAGTTAATCTAAAAACTGGCCTATGATGCAGCGCGGTATGTTGGAAAGATCAGCTTTTGATTCAATTCTTTCGAATCCGTTTCTTTTCATAATGTCCTTTACTGGTTCGGCTTGATATATACCTACTTCAAAAACAACAATACCTTTTGGCCTTAAAAAAGAGGGAATCAAAGGAATCAATGTGCGGTAAGGATCAAACCCATCTGTGCCGCCATCAAGGGCTTTCTTGGGGTCAAAAAGCCGAACTTCAGGATCGAGCTGTGCAATGTCTTGGCTCGGAATATAGGGTGGGTTGGAAAGAATAAGATCAAACTTTTCATCAACACCTTCCAGCCAATCGCCTGTTTGAAAAGTGGAGCGATCCTCAAGACCAAGCTGTTTGGCATTGGTTGTTGCTTGATCAATGGCGCGTGGCGAGATGTCGATGCCTAGCCCCGTTGCTTGTGGCAGCTCCTGCAAAAGGGAGAGAAGCAAGCATCCTGTTCCTGTGCCAAGATCGAGAATGTGCAGGCTCTTTTTTTCTTTCCTGTCATCCCTGCGAAGGCAGGGATCCCATTTTTCTTTTTTCTTTTCCAAAAACGCTAAAGCAGCTTCAATAAGTGTTTCACTATCAGGGCGAGGCTCTAGCGTGGCTTCATTCAGTCCAAAGGGAAGTCCCCAGAATTCACTCTGTCCTAAAATACGCCCCACAGGTTCACGCGCGGCGCGGCGGGAGATAAGGTATTTAATAGTGGCGCGTTCTTCTTGAGTGAGGATGCGTTGTTCTTGCGTCAAAAGGCTAGCGCGATCAAGACCAAGCGCATGGCCGATTAAAAGGCGTGCATCAAGGGCAGGGTTGTCTACGCTTGCTTGGGCAAGTCGTTTTTGTGCGGCGGCAATGGTTTTTAAAAGAGACAAGGTGAAAGCACATATCAAAAATGAGAGACGTTGTGACGAGACAGCGCTTTACCTTTTTTGTCAAGGATTGGGGGTAGACGTTTTTGCTTTGGCTTGTGCCCATGAGCGTCGTGTTTCGCGCATCTTGGTAACTTGTTCCTTAATGCATTTTTTATTTTCCTTTATGTGTCGGTGGGAGAGCATTTTCGGGAGAAAAAGCGCTGGCAAAAAAAGGATTGGGATTGTACAGAAACTTGCTATTGCTTCAGGGGCAGGTGTTTGTGGCATAAGGGCATGGCCAATAAAAAAGGTTGAGCTTAGTCCAGCGATAAGAGCTCCTTCTTTCCAGAGTTTTCTGACTAAGCTTTTTTCTATTTGTAAACTGATATGGCAGTCACGAATTTTTTCTGCGGTTTTTTTTACAAATTCTTTTCTTTTAGATATTGCATCAAAAGATGACATAATTTTCTCCGTTAAAAACTTTGTTTCTTGGCAGGTTTCTACATATATCATATTCTTAGCCAAAAAAATACTTTCATTAAAATGTTTGGTTAACGGGCAACAATTTCTGTGCAAGTTTTACGTTTCTGTCAGCGCTGCCATTTTTTCGGCTTCATCATGTTGGATAAGGGCGGTGATAACATCATTAAGGCCGGTGCCTTCGACAATTTCATCAATCTTATAAAGTGTCAGATTAATGCGGTGATCTGTCACGCGGCCTTGCGGAAAATTATAGGTCCTTATGCGCTCGGACCGATCACCTGAGCCTATTTGTTGTTTGCGTTTGCTGGCATAAGCCGTATCGCGCTCAAAGCGTTGTTTTTCATAAATGCGCGCACGTAAAATCTTCATGGCTTTGGCGCGGTTTTTGATTTGTGAGCGTTCATCCTGCATCGCGACAACAGTTCCCGTTGGCAGATGGGTTAAGCGCACGGCACTGTCTGTTTTGTTGACGTGCTGTCCGCCTGCGCCAGAGGCGCGGTAAACATCAACGCGTAAATCTTTATCTTCTATTTTAACGTCAACCTCTTCGACTTCAGGCAAGACGGCAACGGTAGCTGCAGATGTATGAACGCGCCCTTGGCTTTCTGTTTGAGGTACGCGCTGCACGCGGTGGACGCCGGATTCAAACTTAAGCCGCGCAAAAACGCCGCGCCCTGTAATCATGGCCGTACCTTCTTTCAATCCGCCCAGATCATTTTCAGTTAAATCCATAACCTCGAAACGCCAGCCTTGCGCAGCCGCATATTTGCGGTACATGTCAAACAAAAGTGCGGCAAAAAGCGCTGCTTCATCGCCGCCTGTTCCGGCGCGGACTTCCAAGATCGCGTTGCGCTCATCCGTGATGTCTTTGGGGATCAGCATGCGCTGAACCTCAAGCTCAAGAGCGGGAATGTTTTTGTGAAGTTGATCCAGTTCCTTTTGAGCCTCGGCTTTAAAGTCGGGGTCGTTCAGGAGTTCTTGCGTGTCGGCGCGCTGTTTCTTCGCGCGGTCAAGCTCCAAGATAGCCTGCGCCACAGGTTCAATCTCGGCCAGCTCTTTAGACAGTGTGACAATTTGCTTGTTCGACAAATCAGGCGTTGCCAATGTGTCGCGGAGTTCGTCGTAGCGTGACAAGACGCGAGCGTAGGTTTCTTCAAGAGACATACCAAACCCTAACTGCCGTGGGGAACTGCTGTGTTTCTTTTTTAAGCGCGGAAAGAAACACTCTAACTCTTCTCTTCTTCCATTTCGGCGGCGCGTTTTTCAACAAGCTCGGCAATATGTTCGATAAGGTCGCCGTCTTTAAAGCGATGATCTGGTTGTCCACCGATATAAATCTGTTGCGTATTTTTGCCACCGCCTGTAACGCCGATATCTGTGTGGCTTGCTTCGCCGGGGCCATTGACGATACAGCCCAGAATCGAAACCGTAACAGGGGCGCGAATATGCGAAAGCCTTTGTTCTAAGGCCTCAACGGTGCCAACAACGTCATAACCTTTGCGCGCGCAGGTGGGGCAAGAAATAATTGTCACGCCGCGTGAGCGTAGTCCCAGTGATTTAAGAATTTCAAAACCAACGGCAACTTCTTCTTCAACAGCGGCAGAAAGAGAGACTCGTATCGTATCGCCAATGCCTTCGCCGAGCAAAATGCCCATACCCATAGCGCTTTTGACTGTGCCTGTCCGAAGCCCGCCAGCTTCCGTAACACCAACATGTAAGGGGTAATCACAAGCTTTTGCCAGACCACGATAAGATTCAAGCGCCAGCAAAACATCAGAAGCTTTGACGCTGATTTTAAAATCACGAAAATCATGATCTTCAAGAATTTTGGCGTGGTTTAGAGCGCTTTCAACCATGGCTTCGGGGCATGGTTCTCCATATTTTTCTAAAAGCTCGGATTCCAACGATCCTGCATTGACACCGATACGCATCGAGCAACCATGATCTTTGGCGGCTCTAACAATTTCGGCAACGCGTTCTTCTGATCCGATATTGCCCGGATTTATCCGTAGACAAGCAGCACCGGCTTCTGCGGCTTCGATGCCGCGCTTATAGTGAAAATGAATATCTGCTATGATAGGAACAGAAACGGCTCTGACAATTTCTTTAAGCGCTTTTGACGATTCTTCATCAGGGCAAGAGCAGCGCACGATATCGACGCCAACTTCTTCCAGTTTTTTGATTTGTTCAATTGTAGCCTTGATATCTGTTGTTGGCGTATTGGTCATGGACTGTACAGAGATCGGCGCATCGCCGCCAACAGGGACCTTGCCAACCATGATTTTGCGGCTTTTGCGGCGCTTGATTTCACGCCAAGGACGAAGGGGGGCATTGTCCTGATCAGTCATTTTCTTCGCTTTCTTCTTTCTTTGACAAACGCTTTTTTAGCTTGTCTGGATCAAGGGGAAGTCCGCGCGCAATTTTTCCATTTGCACGAATCTTAGGCATTTTCTTGCCGTCCAGTATGATGCCAAGCCCTCCGGCATTACCGGTTGTGAGACGTAGTTTTTTCTGAGCAGGAACGTTATAAGATTCTCCGGACTTAAGAATCTGATCAAAAACAGTCAGACCTTTTTCATCCGTGATGAGAATCCAGCTATCTTGCTGTGCTTCTACCGTGACTCGAGACTTTTCTTTTACGCCATATGTTTTGTTAGCGGTGGTTTCTTCTTCAGTTGGCATTATTGCTTCTGGCGTTGCCTTTGGCGCATCGGCTTCAATAATAATGGCGTCAATTTCAGCAACCTTCGGCAGTGTTGCTGTTTGGATAAAAACAGATGACTCGCCTAAAACGGATTCTTCTGTCGTGGGGATTTCATTTACAGAAGAAGGAAGCGGCAGCGGCGCTTCGATAACGGCCCGATCTGGTGTTGAAAGGCCATACCAGATTCCATAAACAACAAGGGCGGCTAACAAGCCTCCAATCAAAAGAGGAATTGTCGGTGTGCGCCCTTCAGACATGGGCTGAGGCATAGAAAGTTGAGGTTTGCGGCGGCGGCCTGCCATTTCGCGACGATATTGATCAACGGCACCACGTCCATCCAGTTCAAGATACGAAGCGTAAGTTTGCAAAAAGCCAATGACATAGGCGTCTGCCGGAAGATAATCGTAATGACTTCCTTCTAGTGCCGTGAGATAGCGTGCACGAATACAAAGATGAGTGGCAATTTCTTGAACGGTTTCGCCGCGATGCTCGCGCACACGCCGCAGGATATCCCCAATACGATCTTGTTCGCGTTGCGCTGCTTTTTTTGTGCGGCGCGTTTTTGGTTGTTGTTCTTCCTGCGTTGTCACGTTTTTAGGACTTTGCCGAGATGTTGTGCGTGTTGAGGTTGGTCGCTTATTGGTCATGATGTATCACTACTATAAAAAATATAAAAGGGCTGCTCCTTAATAACAGGCAGGAAGCTATAAATTTTTGTCTTTCTTGCCAACGGGTTTCCTTGCTGCCAAAAGCCCGAAAAGGGCAAAACCAAGCCAAATGAGGCCCTGAAGGGCGAGATGAGGCGCAACAAAGAGAGAAAACGTTGCTAAAGGAACTTTGGCCGCTGCCGCAAGGCGAAGCATGCCTTTGAAATCACTTGTTATTTTAAGGAGTTGGCTCACCAGCAGAAGAAAAATAGCTCCAAAGAGGGCTGTCAAAAAATGATTCAAAAAGAGGGCGCCAATGGTAAAAATAAGGGTTGAGGGTGCTACAAGAGCCACGAGTATGGTCTCTATTTTAAGCCATTCTTCTTGTGTCACAATGGTGTCGTCTATGCCGCTAAAGTCTTGAGTTTCAACCTTTTCTTGGTTTGGGGCCTTAATGGACAAATGGGTTGGGCTGACCAGAACAAAGATTTTTTCAGCTTCCATTCTTTCCTTTAGGGCGGTTTTGTTGTTTGGGGGCTTTGACATATCAAAGACAATTTTGAAGGGACCGTCTTCTGTTTTTTCAAAGATTGGAAATTCCTGTGGAGAAGGGGCCTCCATCGACATCACGCCGTCTTTAAGGGAAACATCGGGAAATTCCGCGAAGAGCTCTTTATAGTTTTCTCCCAAAAAGCTGTGAGGCACTTTCATGCCTATATTCAAGGCATTAAGAAGCGTGGCAACCAAGAGAAAGCCAAGGCCAATCCCTTTCCAGCTGGTGATGAGTTGCTGGTAGAAGGTGGCCGAATAAAAAGTAAGATGCAGGCTTTTAAGTGTCTGAAGCATAAGGGAAACCTATAAATTGTAGTCCAAAGTGCCACGGAAACTCAAAGCCGTGGAGCCTGAAAGGATAACATGCTCATCTTTTTCGCGCCAGCTCACCTTTAATGTGCCGCCATCAAGGTGAATTTTGGCCTTCCGTGCGCACAAATGCCGCTGCACGGCGGCGACAAGCGTTGCGCAGGCTCCTGAACCGCAGGCTTGAGTAATGCCTGTGCCGCGTTCCCATACGCGCATGCGGATATTGCCCGCATCCAGAATTTGGGCAAACTCGACATTGGTGCGGTCGGGGAAAAGGGGGTGATTCTCAATTTTAGGACCAATTTCGTCTAAGATTATTGCTGTAACGTCAGGAATAAAAAAGACAGCATGCGGATTGCCCATATTGACGCAGCAAGCGGGGGGGAGTGAATGGCATCCAAGATCAATGTTCAGCGTGTCGCTTTCTTGTCCAAGAGGGATCTCGTCCCATGCAAGATGTGGAGGACCAAAATTAACAGAGATTAAATCGTTTTCTTCTTCCCAGACCGGAAGGAGTCCTGAGATGGTTTCAATTACACCTTCTGTTTCCTTTTTTTCTTCAAAGAGCAGTCGTGCGACGCACCGTGTTGCGTTACCGCAAGCGCCTGCTTTTGTCCCATCGGCATTGAACATGTGCATAAAGAGATCCGCCGATGAATTCTTTGGCTTTCCCAAAATGATAAGCTGATCATAGCCGACGCCGCGATGGCGATCCGCGACATGCTGACAAAAAGAAACGTCTGGAAGAAAGTTATTATCGCGGCCATCAATGATAACAAAATCATTGCCAAGCCCGTGCATTTTAATGAAGGGGTGTAAGGACAAGGGGTAATCACCTTAAATATCTATATTTTTGAGTTTATGGGGAAGGTCCCGCTGCAACCGGTGGCTGTTTTCCTCCGCGACCTGCTGAAAGAAGCAGGTGGGTGCCGTGTATCCAAAGCCACGACTTTGGTCAGTGACAGCTCCCTAGAGATTTGTCGTCGGCCCCGGGGATTGTACGAGCCTGTCATGTCGAGCAGAAACCTTCCGTTTTTCATTATAGGTCGTTTGTAAGAAAAAAACAGTACAAAGAGAGTAAGGGCACATACCTCTATCCTTTGGTTGCTATTTCAGCGATAGACAAGACGCGGTCACGCAAGTGATCTACAGCCGCAACCATAAGCGACTCATCATCTTTTCGGATTTGTGTGGCCGCTTTGCGTGTTTCAAGAAGCTCGTCGGCGAGAAGAAGGCATGTGAGCATAAACAGCCGTGTCTCCGTAACATTGGTCCCTGTTTTTGCCGCTTCACTGAGTTTGTTATCAACAAATTTAACAAGCTCACCCAGTTTTTTTTCCTCACCTGCCCCGCAGGTGACAATATATTCCTGCCCGTGCAGCATAATGGCGACTTTGCTGATATTGGGAGCCTTTGTCTTTTTGCGCGGAGAAGAGGTCTTTGCCATGGAAGGAATTCCTTATTTTTTTAAAATCTTTTCAACATGCTCAATGGTTTGGTCAAGCCGCAATGCAACTTTCTGTGCAACGGCAAGCACGTTAGCCTCGCGTCCACGGCTCTGTTTTATAAGTTCTGCTTGTTTTTTCTGAGCCTTAGCACGGACATTTTTATCAACTCCGACCTTGTCTTCAAAATCAGAGATGGTCTCATCCAGTCTTTCAAGGGCCGATTTGAGCCGTTTCATCTCATTCCTTTCGAATCACCAACGAATTAATGTCATAAAAAGAAGTCTAGGATTCCAAGGGCATCGCGTCAATCTCTTCCCTAAACTTTAACCTATTGCATAGACGCATTTTTTCCGGCATTTTGCAAACCAGTTTCTCTCCTATCGGATGGATTTTCAATGAACATTTGTGCCGCAGACCCCCTTCATAAGCCTATGACGAACGCGCTTCGCGTTCTTTCAATGGATGCTGTCGAAAAGGCTAAGTCAGGC
>DOBW01000010.1 GCA_003504035.1 Rhodospirillaceae bacterium
TCGTTTCAATTAAGAATTCCCTATAGGCGAAAATGGCTTTTTGGCAAATCGAGCTGCGTAAGCGTACGTTGTGGTACATGCGTAAACAATAAGTGCCGTCGCTTGTGCGTAAAACACAAAGCAGGCGCAGACAAAGGCCCTTTGCAGATTCGTCCAGCTTTAAAGAAAAAGACCTTACTTTTGTTTTTGAAGATAGGCCGCCTCTTCGGGCGTAGTCTCTCGGTTTAAAAAAGCATTCCTGTGCGGAAAGCGTCCGAAACGTTCGACAATTTGTCTGCGCCTGTCAACAAAATCAACCCAGTCCTTTTCCTTTGTGCGTTCACGCACATAAAAAGAAGCTAGGCGCTGATCGCCAATCTGTTCTGAATGAGTGAAAGGCATATAGAAAAATAATTTAAAAGTACGATCAATCCGGTCATCAAAATGACGAACGATAGCCCCCCGCGCTAAATCTAACGCAAGGTCGTCTGTTTCATAGGCCTGTGCTGTTCCATGAAACATGCGGCGAGAAAAAGTATCGAGAAGCAAAAGCAAGGAGATCATGCCCTCTGGCGTTTCTTCCCACGCCCCAAGCTCTTCACGTGCGGCTTTTTGGTAGGCTTCTAAAAATTTTGATTTTATTGTTTCATCAATCTCCGGATCCGCAGTAAACCAGCGGCTAGGACCAATATCATAAAACCAAAATTTGAGGATTTCTTCAGGATCAATTGTCATGAGCTGAAGAATAGCGGCTGAAGCTTACTGAATCGTAAAAGAAACATTTAACTGCTTTATATATTGTAGATTTTCCATTTTGTTTCCACACAAAGCGCGAGAAGCGACGTGTATTAAGAGAAACAGGCTCTAACGTGTGGCCCAACTTCGTATTTTCCCAAGATCCACATGAACATGATTACTGGACGGATAATAGGAAACACCTCCGCGCTGCATGGTCTTGGCAATTTCGGCAACAGCCTTCCCATTAACTCCCTTAATTCTGAAATCCACAGCCCAGCCACGCATATGGTAGCTTCCTTTTGCGACTTGTCCGTTCTTTTTTCTTAGCTTTTCGTTGGTCGCAAGGGCTCTATAACCCGAAAGAATCTCAAAGACCGCGCTTGAGGGAAGGCCTAAGCGTGCACGAATATCGACAAGATAATCGATAAGCTCAGGGTCAATTTTAATGGTTTTATTCGCACGGCGATCACGAAACATGTTGTTTATTTTTTGCATCGCCTTTGGATCATATTGACCCTTTACAAAATAGGTAAGATTAAGGCGCTCCCCGCTTGAAGGGTGAAAAAGAACAATGGAACGCTTGGCCACAGTGTCGGGTTTTGTTTTCTCTCCCCCAAATTGCCGGACAAGATGGCCCGCATAAAGCGAGTCTTTCCCGCCAAAAGAACTACATCCAACAAGCAAAAAGAGAGCTAGAAGAAAAAGAGTTTTTTGTTTCATATTCCCCGCCATTCCGAATGGATACAATAACCGTCTTGATCAACAGAAAAACAATCTGTTGCCTTTGGCGTTTGTTCCATCAGCTTACGCCGCAGCCGATAGATATGTGTCTCGAGCGTATGCGTATCTAGTTTGTTACTGTACCCCCAAACTTCTTCGAGAAGACAGTTCTTGGCAACCGCTTTTTTTGTTCTTGCCAGATATTCTAAAAGCATTGTCTCTTTATCTGTTAGTTTGACCTCTTCGTTTGAATTTATCCCACGCAAAAGACGCTGCCGCGGATGAAAGACCCATGGGCCTAACAAAAAACTCGTATCAAGGGGCTGTTCTATAAGTCTTTTATAAAACTGCAAACGCGCAAGAAGCTTCCCAAGGCGCACGGGATACGGCAAAAAATCAACAGAATCAAGCTGCTGCACCTCAAAAGGCAAATCCCCGACAATCAAAAGCCAAGGGCGCTCAGGGGCAGCACAAAAATGCTCATAAAAAGCGCGGGCATCAGGCAAAGCGCCGCCCTGCGCATCCCATAAAATAAGGGGTGGCGGGCTGTCTTTCCAGACATCTAAGGCGATTTTCGGCGCATTAAAGAGCGCAATCTGCCAGCTTTCCGCTTGCTTCATTTGCTCTAGAACAGCCTCACAAAGCGCCTCATCTTGCGATACAAATCCCATTAAAAGCATAAAACCCTTCTAACAGAAGAATTCGTTTTCGTCAGTTTTTTTACTCTTTACTGGATTATGCTTTGAGCATCTGGAGCCATTGTTTGCGCTGTTTTATATTTATCCAGCGCCATAAGCATCATATCATGCACAAGGTTCGGCGGCAAAGCAGCGCCCGCGCGATGGGCCGTAGCTTGCTGCTGCATTTTTTGAGCAAGAGTTGGTGCGTCCATTTGGCTATCTATCTGATCTTTTTGCTGAACAGCTGCTTGCTCAGCATTGGTTATCTCTTGCTTTTTGACAAAAGATTCAGCCTTCGGCAAAGAATCCGAAGCCTCCAGGACAGTAGCTACCGGCGCACGCCCAACCGTTCCGGCGACGGTAGGCGCAACAAACTGAACGTAGCCAGCCTCGGGTAAGGGCGACTGAACAGTATTTTTTCCAAAAAGAGTGTTGGTAACACCGCCAAGAGGTGCGGTCTCAACCTCACCAACAGAAGCAGAAGCAAACTGAACATAGCCAGCCTCAGGCAAAGGCGACTGAACAGTGTTTTTTCCAAAAAGGGTGTTGGGAACACCGCCAAGAGGTGCCAAAGCAAGCTGAACATGGCCTGCCTCTGGCGAAGGAGGCTGAACCGTATCTCCCCCAAAAAGAGCTTGGGCAATATGTGTGAGTGGATCTTGTCCATTTTCCTGCTCATAGATCAGGCTTGCAACACTCATAACGCCACTTAGCAAGACATTGCCCGAAACTATCCCAAAGAGAAGGTCACCAGAAACCTGCATTTCTGGCTTAATTTCATCGCCCGTTATAGCCCTATAAATAGTTCCTACAATCGGAACATGGTGAAGCGGATTAATCAAATCGAGAAGATCGTCAAACTCCAAATCATCGTGCTCTTGCACACGCGTTGCTTCTTCTGCGCCATACATGCTCCAAGAACGCGCAATCTTAATCGGTTGCGATGTTGTTTGTGTTACAGCTTCAGTAGCAGTCATAGATCTTCCTTTCCTCTCTTAGAAGAAAGCAAAGATCGTGCCATAGATTTTTTCAAGCCTATGAAGGGCTTAGCCTCTTGCGCCGCTTCTCTTTAGGGGCACTTTCTGCCTCTTATTTTGCAGGCGCCAGCGCCTTGGTGACAATTTCGCTCAGATTAGCCGACAATTTTGGCTTAACCGCCAAAGTTTTTAACGCCGCGCGCATCATCTTTTGGCGCTTAGGCGTAAAGTCACGCCACCGCAAAAAGGGTTTAACCAACCGCGCTGCTGCAGAAGGGTTGACCTTATCAAGCCGCGCCGCCAGCGCTATCACAAAAGCATAACCCTTCCCATCCGCCGCATGAAAGCCCAAAGGATTGCCCACAAAGGCACCGATCAGAGCCGAAACACGGTTGGGGTTTTTCAGATCAAAGGCGGGATGTTTCATAAGCTTTTTAACATTCACCAAAATCTTTTCGTGTCGAACCGAGGCTTGAACGCTGAGCCACGAATCCATAATGGCAGGCTCTTTTTTGTATGTTTTTGCAAATTTAGCCAAAGCTTTGTCTTTGGCAAGGCTATCTCCGTCTGCCAAAACACTCAGCCCCACAATTTTGTCGGTCATATTACGCGAGCCTGTCGCAGCAGCAAAAGCTAAAGGAGTTGTGTTTTCCGGCTCCACCTTGCTGAGATATGACAAACACATATTTTTCAAACTGCGCTGTCCGCGCGCCAAACCATCGCTGGCACGTTCGCTCAAGGAAGCTTCTAGTTTTTCATAGGTATCCCAAAGCTCTTGCGAAAGATTTTGAGCAATCGCAGTGACGACGTTTTGCCTTTGGCGATAAAGCTTGATCGGATCAATTTTCTTGCCTTGAGCTACAAGCAAAAGACCGAGCTCAGCTTCACTCGGCAGGGTCAACATTTCTGCTTTTGTCCCTGCATCAAGTTTTTTGTCTTTGATTATTTTTCTCAATGCATCAATAAGTGTTATCGGCAACGCTTTGGTTGAGAGAATATAGTTAGACAAAATCTTCTGGCCCGCATCCCACCGATTGAAAGGATCGCTATCGTGTGCCATCAGCAAAAGAAGTTCGTCATCCGTATAA
>DOBW01000168.1 GCA_003504035.1 Rhodospirillaceae bacterium
CCGCCACCAGATAGAAAATGGGAAAAAAGGCCTGATCCGCTTGAGGTTGTACAGGCCTGTCAGGATGCTCTTCAGGAAGTGACTGTAGGGTTGGCTGGCTGGAAACTTGTTGGCCTAAAATGTACGGAATCAGGGCTAAGTGTAAGCTGGGGAAGAAAAAAAGGCTTTTCTGCACCGCCTCCGGAAAGCTCTGTGACGGATCGCGCCGATATGGCGATGCGTACAGTTTCTGTTGGTACTCTCGCGCCGAGGGGGGATCAAGAGCTTATAAATCCTGATGTTGTGACAGAGCGTTATTTGCGACAAAACTGGCCGGGCAGGCTTGAGCGTATACCTGATGATCCGCCGCCGCCACCACCACCGAACTATGAAGGTGAGTGGTCTCCACCTCCCACGCCGTGGATTAAGCGTTCTTTTACACTTAAGGTGCCAGTATTGCCTTGGGCTGTTCCTGAGTTTATCGGGGGTATGCCGGGAGTCATTGTTCAGAATTTGGCTCTTGATGGATCAGGAAAAAGCTGGACTATTAAAGGAGTGATTTATGAAAATCGCCGCTAAAGTTTCCCTATCGGCTTTCTTGGCCGCTGGATTTGTGTCTGTTTTGTTTTCTGCTGTTCCAACAGCTTGTGCTGCGGAAGCGGTAGATTTGGCTAAATCGGCTGAATTGAAAACAGAGATTGCAGTGCCTTCTGTTACAGGCCCTGGAGCCATTAAAGCTTTGCCCACTCAAAGTAAAAAAATACCTCTTAAGATTCCTAAGAAAGAGGACTTTGATTCTTTGAAAGATGAAGTCCCTAGTTCTGTCAAGGACGTTGTCGAAAGGCTGAATGAAACAACAGATGATCTTACGCTGGACGATTTGAATGCGGCGCGAGCGGCTGTTGCTAAGCTTGAGGCCCTTCTTGATATTGAAAAGAAGCTAACGGATATTGCCAAGGTTCGTCAGGACAGAGAGGAGGTTGAGAATCCTCCTGTTGTTGATCCTGTTCCTATGAGCGCTTTGTATCAACCCCCTCCCATGGGCGCTATGCCTCCTGTGACCCGCTCATTTTCTAAAGGTGGCCCAAAAGAAGTTGACATCGAACGCATTACGGGCGCAGCAGGTCGATATGCTGCGACCTATAAGGATGGAATGGGTGAGAAGCATACCATCAGGAAAGGCGACAAAATGAAAGATGGGAGCTTGGTTAAGGCCATTTCACGCCGTGGTGTTACCTTGTCAAAAAACAAGAAGCTCGTGACACTTCGGGTAAAAGACGTCAATAATATCTTCGGTGTCAAGTAAAGGATTTATTGATCCTTTCGTTGTAGAACGGGAGGGCTTTTTATAACAAAAGCGTCGGAACCTTGTACTCTCGTCTTGTAAAGACAGGATTTCTATCAGGTAGAAGAGGTGGAGTCTGGTTGTCTTAGGTCCGGCGCTTTTAACAGAATGGTCGGGCTAGTGCGGGATTTTCTTGGAGAATTAGTAGAAAAAGCAGCAGCTGTACTCTTTGGACAAGAGCTCGGTAACGATGAGCCTTTGCCGCCGTCAGCATTAACAGGAAAGCCTAATCGTACAATAGCCGGTTCCACAGCAAAAAAGTCTGTGGCCATGACGCGTGCTGTTGGAAATAAAATTTCTGAGTCTTCCTCCTCGGCCCCCTCATCACAAGAGAAAGACGATTCTTCTGCGGAAAAGCCTGCTGGAGATGTTAAAGTTGAAGATGAACGTTCCTTGGCTTCTGGGGAAAAACTTGTTTTTAAGGGTGAGGTTTTAACGGGTTCAGATGGAACTCTGAAAGTTCCAGAAGAATCAAGAAATCTGTGCGTTCTTTTTGATGATGGCATGTGGCTTGTCAGTGCTTCTCATCGTCATTCGCCGCTTGTGACCTCTGTTTCTCAGATGGCCAAGAGACATGGGCTTCTCATTAAACCGCCGCGCTATGTAACACCCAATATTATCATAAAAGCTTATATTTATGACGAGCGACGACGCTCAATGATGCAGTTGGATGACAATGTCGTGCGGAGGCGTGTTGTTGATCTTTTGCAAAAGGCCGTTGATGCCGGCGCTAATGATATTCACGTTGAAGCAAGTGAAGGCCGCACGCGCATTGAATTGCGTATTGATGGTGCTTTGCGCCTTTGGGAAACATGGACTCAAAAAGAAGGCGAGTTGATGCTTTCTTCTGTGTATTCTCACTCGGTTGGGCAATCGGGGGCAACGGCTAATTGGCAAGAACCTCAAGCGGCAATGTTGACCTCGGCGGCGATGGGGCCAGATTCACTAAGGTTACCCAAGGGGGTGATCTCGGTTCGCTGTCAATGGGTGCCGCTTTCTGATGGTGGGCGTTATCTTGATATGCGGCTTCAGTATGATTCTGCGCATCTTTTCGGCGAAAATTTTATTATGGCCGATGTTGACTCTCTTGGTTTTTCGCGAGAGCAGCTCAAGGTTGTACAAAATTTGCGACAAGCACCCGGTGGCATGCGCGTTTTTGCCGGACCTGTCAATCAAGGTAAGACGACAACGTTGCGTGTAACGCTTAATCGCCGCATGGCCGAGACAAACATGCAGCTTAATTGCTTGTTGGTTGAAGATCCTCCTGAAGGCGGCATTGTTGGTGCACGGCAGGTTGGTGTGTCGGCCTCGGTTAAGGATGAGCAGCGTGAAAAATCTTTTATTGAGATTATGCGTTGTGCGCTACGGCTTGATCCTGACATTGTTATGTTGGGTGAGATACGCGATATCCAAACAGCGCAATTTGCTTTTCGCTTGGCTTTAACAGGACGTCAGGTTTACACAACAACCCACGTTTATTCAGCTCTAGCCATCCCGCAACGTTTGCGCGACATTGGTTTGGAGCCTTATCTTGTTTATGATCACCATTTGTTACGCGGTATGTTTTGCCAAAGGTTGGCACGCGGACTATGTGCAAACTGCAGAATTCCTTTAGCTGAAGCGCCTATGGAGCTAGGGCCTTTGTACAAGGAAATTGCGGCACGTGTTCGTGCGGGATTGGCCATTATGGAATCCTCGCGTAAGTTTGGCGAAAAGGATGCTTACAATCATCTTGTCGAGCCTGATGTAAGCAATGTCTATGTGGCTAATCCGGAAGGGTGTTCGGAATGTTATCGTGGCCGTGTTGGGCGCACAATTTGTGCCGAGGTTCTCGAGACTGACCAAAAACTTATGGAATTGCTTCAGGATAATCGTTTGGAAGATGCACGCGCCTATTGGCTTTCTCCTGATGGGATGAAAGGTGTTACGATGATTTGGCATGCGCTGGAAAAAGTTCGCCGAGGTGAGCTTTGTCCAACAGATGCTGAGTTTGAAATTGGTATTTTAGCACGTGAGAATGAAGTCGAAGAAGTCGAGAAAAGACTTAAAAAGGAATCTGGAGAAAAGAGACCTAAAAAAGAATCTGGAGAAAAGTCATGAGTCTTTCCGACCTCGCTTCCAATACGAGTGATCTTGAGCGCCAATTTGCTCGACTTCAATTGAGATGGAATCGCAAGCAGAGATTCCGTATTTACCGTAAGCTGGAAGGCATGTTGCGTATGAACGAGGCGCTATCACGCTCGTTGGATCGCCTTTATCAAAATGCTTCGGAGCTAGGAAAATATCCCAACCGTCCAGCAGCACAGGCGCTAAGGGAATGGTTTTTGAAGGATCGCCAAGGCTTGGGTTTATCAGAGTCTATGGAGGGATGGGTACCGGATGGTGAGCTTGCGCTCGTTCGTGCGGGTGAGGAATCAGGAACGATGGCTAAAGCTTTTGCTTCCATTCAGAAAATGGGTGCACGTTCTGAAGAAATGCGTTCGGCTGTTATGTATGCTGTTGCCTATCCTTCCTTTATGATGATCCTTCTTTCGTTTGTGCTGTGGATGTTTGGTGTCAATCTCATCCAGAATATGCGCAAAACGGCGCCTCCCAACGTTGTAGAAGCTATGGGTGGTGTGGCCGTTGTTTCAGATTTTATTGCTGAGTGGGGAATTTTTGTT
>DOBW01000134.1 GCA_003504035.1 Rhodospirillaceae bacterium
TCTTAAGTGGAATGACTATAGGTCACCTCTAAAAACCAAGGACAGATGCGCAACATGTCTTTTATCGATCACATTAAAAACTGCACAGCACATAACAAAACACAGTTTACAGATTTTTGCATTGACCACAGACATGTTGGTGAAGTGCGACAAGATTCTCTTGAGATTCTTCTCGAAACGTCTGATTTTTTGCTTGAAAACAAAATGCTTGTTTTAGCCCCTTTCCTCAATTCCGCTCAGGCACGCACCAAAGCCCTGAAACAAGCAATAAATCTTCTTGCTGCGCATCATAATGTTAAACTCACCGGCGAGATTTATCCTGTTATTGAAAAATGGGGAGATACGCCTTACGCTGAAATAGACCGCGCAGCCATCCCGTGGTTTGGCACAAAAGGCTTCGGTGTTCACGCCAATGGCTTTGTGCGCAAGAAAGAAGAAATTTATTTATGGATTGCAAAGCGCGACAGCTCTCGTCTGATTGATCCCAACAAACTTGATAATATGGTCGGCGGCGGGCTTCCTCTTGGCCTTACGATTGAAGAAAATCTTGCCAAAGAAGCGTGGGAAGAAGCAGGGCTTGATAAAAAGCTTATCAGCCTCGCCATTTCAACTGGCAGCCTAAGTTACAAACGCGACATGATGAAAGGCGTGCGGAGGGACACGCTTTTTACGTTTGATCTGGAAATGCCTGATGATATTACCCCTGCCTGCACAGATGGTGAAGTCGAGAGCTTTACCCTTATGCCTGCCCAAGAAGTTGCTAAAATTGTCGAGGCCACCGATCAATTCAAATTTAATTGTAATCTTGTTTTGATTGACTTCTTCTTGCGCCACAACATAATCAGCACCGCACACAAAGATTATGACGCGCTAGAAAAAGCCATTGGCCTTATGAAAAAATAGCTTTTTGCCGAACCTCTTCAGGCGTCATGCCCGCCCCGCGCAAAGCACGAATTGTCACGGCCTTATCGCGTTTAGCAAAACGCTTACCTTGCACATCAAGCAAAAGAGGATGATGATGATAGGTTGGCGTTGGCAAACCCAAAAGCTTCTGCAAAACAACGTGAATATCTGTTGACGCCATTAAATCTTCACCGCGCGTCACAAGCGTAATGCCCTGCGAGGCATCATCAAGCGTCACACAAAGATGATAACTCGCTGCCACATCCCTGCGTGCTAAAACGACATCGCCGAAGCGCTCGGGACACACCTCAATAGCGCCGCGCGCGCTATCATGCCAAGACAAAGAGCCGGTAAGCGCCAAGGCTTTTTTCATATCAAGCCTCCAAACAGCCTGTCGGCTTTTGCTTTTTTCGTCGCGCTGTTCCTCAGTTAAATGCCTACATGTACCAGAATAAACGGGGCCTTCCTCCCCCTCATGCGGAGCATGACCTGCGGCCTTGGCTTCTTCAAGAACTTCGCGGCGCGTGCAAAAACAAGGATAAATCAACCGCCTTTCACGCAACTGATCCAAGGCGTTGGCATAATCCTTCATATGTTGCGACTGCTTTCGCACAGGTGCTTGCCAGCTCAGGCCAAGCCAATGCAAATCTTCTAAAATATCATCACTATAAACATCACGGCAACGCACTGGATCAATATCTTCTATGCGAAGAAGAAACTTCCCGCCGTCTTTTTGCGCAAGATTAAAAGTAAAAAGAGCCGATGCGGCATGGCCTAGATGAAGTTGCCCCGTTGGACTGGGAGCAAAGCGCGTAACAATCATAGTTTTTTCGGCAAAACTTCAAACAACATAAGCTCGCCAAAAAAAGGCATCTCTATCCGCTTAAGCCAAGAAGGAGTTTCACCCTGTGCTAATTTTTGTATCAAACTTTTTCCGACACTCTCATCAACAGAGCCATCTTGTGAAACCGACAAAACATTGTTCTTGTCATAAAAATCTGCAACATCGCGACAAAGAAGAACCAATTCCGCCCCACTATCACGAAGAATCTTTTTGGCTTTTTTTGTATCTTCTGTTTGAAAAAAACGGATCGCTTCCAAGTTACCTCTCACATTCGTGTGATAAGGCGCAGACATAACGCTATGTTTTGTATTAAACAAAATACCACGCGCTTCATTTAGTGTATTCATAATAAGCCTTGGACGATCCCCATAATAGGAAGGAAGATTCAAAATCTGCCACATGCTCTGTGAAGCACATGCTTTGTTCGCTGTAACCTGAACCGGAAAGAGCAAAACCCCACGATTAAAAGACCGCCCATCTATAATAGCAGGTGCCAAAACAGAAATAATAGGTCCAACAAGCAAGATAAAGAAAAGCTCCATGGCGAAGCGCTTGCGCCCCTTAAAGACCTTCCCTGCCCAAGAAAGACCGCGATACAAAATAACACTTAAAGGAATAATGCTAAAGAGTGACACGTAAAGGACAACACGTTTTTGATAAAGTGTTGCCAAAAGAAGTGAAGCTACAAGAAGAAAAATAAAAAGCCACCACGCCCCATCTTCTTCCTCCTTCTTGCCTTGCATGAAACGAAAGCAGGATTCTATCGCCAAAGCAGGAATAAGAATAAAGACATCCATTCCCATAGGCTTCGCTTCAGAAATATTTTTTATCATAAGCTGAGCAAGCTGCGGATCCACGCCGCCATAAGGACCAGCTAAAAGTTCTGGGAAAGAAGCCAAAAAAGCAGCTCCAAAACCAAAAGCAAAAAAACAACCTATCGCCCAACGCAACCATGCGCGCCGCGCAAAAGTGGCAAGCCCCGCCCCCACAAGAGAAGCCGCTATGCCGCCAGCCAAAAGGACATAAAGCGAAGAATAGGACAAAGATGTCAACGCGCCATAAGCTGAAGGCGACACAGAAAACACAAGAAAAAGAGCGCTAAAAAGATACAGCGAAAGAGCATGAACCATCGCGCTACGTCTCATCACAGGCCCTTTTTTGAGCGTCCACAACCCAACCCAACCCGATAAAATAAGAAGCCAAGGCAACGTCTCAAGCGCAATGGCCTGTCCCAGAGCCAGAAAAAAACCGCCGCCGAAAGCCCAGAAAAGTTTCTGCGGCTGAAACATCATCCGCACCACACAGCCCAATGCCATCAACGTTATAAGCGCGCTAAGTCCGTGATGATCCACGCGTGAGGGCATAAATTGAAGCATCACAGGCAGCGCAAAAAAGGCAACATAGGCTGACACGCGCGTCCAATCAGGCGGCAAAAAACTTTCCGCAACCCAGCGCACAACCACAAAAAAGAAGACAAGCAAAACCAAAGGATAAATCGCAGAAGTTATGAGCGCCGCCATCTGCCACTCAAGCCCCAAGACATGAAGCGGCAGCATAAGAGCGGCTAAAGGAAGTTCTGCCAACCGAGAAAAATGATGAGCAACACCCTCTGGCGGGGCCATACGATAGAAAACGGGATCAAACCAATTTTGACCCGAAAGCCAATCCACGGTGCGCATAAGATGAACAACATCATCCGCATCCGCAAACATGCCGTTAAGGATAAGGCTGTCAGGTGACATCAAAAAAGACCAGACAAAGAATATCCCCAACACCAACGCAAGCCTATGAAATGGCGGAGAAAAGGCACCAGAAAGAAAGTAAAAAAGACGATTCTGTGACATATACGAATCCGTTTTGAAGTGATAAAGTCCCTCGGAAATTAGCATTTTAATCACCTGTCGCAAAGGCAAAAGCTTTACTATGTCCACACCACTTGAAGATATCACGATTGCCCGTCAAGCCGTTCTTCGTCCTATTGAAGAGATAGGCGAAAAAGCTGGTTTTCCAGCCTCAGCTCTATTGCGTTATGGGTCCTATAAGGCAAAAGTTGACATGGACGCGCTTAAAAAAGTGAACACATCCGCACATGGTAAAGTTGTTCTCGTCACAGCCATCAGCCCAACAGCTGCAGGCGAAGGCAAAACAACAACGACCATCGGTCTTGGTGATGCCATGGCTGCTTTGGGAAAAAAGGTTATGATCTGTTTGCGCGAGCCTTCCCTTGGTCCGTGCTTTGGCATGAAAGGCGGCGCTACGGGCGGCGGCAAAGCGCAAGTCGCGCCCATGGATGACATCAATCTTCACTTCACCGGTGATTTTCACGCCATCACCTCGGCGAATAATCTTCTGGCCGCGCTGATCGACAATCATATTTATTGGGGCAATGATCTTGGCATTGATCCATCCAAAATCACATGGCGGCGCGTCATGGATATGAATGATCGCGCCTTGCGTCAAATTGTCGTTGGTCTTGGTAATAACGGGCAAACACGGGAAGATGGTTTTGATATCTCGGTGGCCTCGGAAGTTATGGCTATTTTCTGTCTAGCACGTTCGCTTGAAGATCTCGAAGAACGTCTCGGCAATATCATCATCGGCCAGCGTTTCGATAAATCTTTTGTACGCGCCAAAGAATTAAAAGCAGCACCCGCCATGACAGCTCTTTTACGTGATGCGTTCCAACCCAACCTCGTTCAAACACTGGAACACACACCAACGCTGATACATGGGGGGCCTTTTGCCAATATCGCGCATGGTTGCAATTCCGTCATGGCCACAGACACAGCACGAAAGTTTGCCGATTATGTTATCACTGAAGCTGGTTTTGGTGCCGATTTAGGTGCTGAAAAATTCTTTGATATTAAATGTCGCCAAGCTGGGCTTAAACCCGTGGCAACTGTTGTTGTTGCAACTGTGCGCGCGCTGAAAATGCAAGGTGGCGTAAGTAAAGAAAATCTAGGCGTTGAAAATGTTGACGCTGTCAAAGCTGGCATCACCAACTTAGCGCGTCACATCGAAAATGTTCAAAAATACGGCATCCCCGCCACCGTGGCGATCAACCACTTCACCAGCGATACTGAAGCTGAAACAGAAATCATCCGCCAAGCTTGCGAAAAACTGGGTGTTACAGCACATTTCGCCAACCATTGGGCAGAAGGATCAAAAGGCGCATTGGGCTTAGCCGAAGAAGTTGTAGCCTTGGCCGAAAGCGGCAAGGCCAACTTCACGCCGCTTTACCCAGATGATTTGTCCTTGAAAGAAAAAATAACAAAAATAGCGCAAAGCATCTATCGCGCTAAAGATATTGATCTTTCCCCCGCCGCCAAGAAAAAACTGGACGCTTTTGAAGAGGAAGGCTATGGCAAGCTCCCCGTTTGCATGGCAAAAACGCAATATAGTTTTTCATCTAATCCAAAACTTTTGGGCGCACCAGAAGATTTCACACTGCCTATTCGTGATGTGCGCCTTTCGGCTGGAGCCGGTTTCGTCGTCGCACTGTGCGGAGAAATTATGACGATGCCGGGGCTTGGCCGCGCCCCCGCCGCCCATCAGATTCATGTTAACCAAAAAGGGTTAATTGACGGATTGTTTTAGGAAAATTGATTTTAACAAATGGGATCCCTGCCTTCGCAGGGATGACTTTCTCCACTCAAAACCGTCATGCCAGCGCAGGCTGGCATCCCATTTTTATTTAACAAATTTAAACATAAACGCCAGAAACCGCAGAACTTTTCCTTTGTTTCAAAATAAAAATCATGAAACTAATTAACCCGTTTTGGAGCTGTTAAAGGAGCCCTTCTTTGGGATATACTCGCACATATATTTCAGCAAGGAATTTTGACATGACAACAAATAATGTAACGGCAGAAAAAGAAAATATTTTTTCCCGCGCTGGTAAATCCATCTGCGAGAGTCTCAAAAAATGGGATCATAGTTGTAAGGGCTATCTTTCTCGTGGCGCTCTCACGGGCGGCCTAGTTCTTGCTACAGTAGCCGCAGCAAAGCTCCTCCCTTGGGGCTTCGGTGCAGTAATCGGTACAGGAAGCGCCGCGGCCATTTTCTGCATGCACAGCCCCCAAATAAAAAACATTTTCTTTCACAACAGACGTGCAAGCATAAAAGATTCTCTGCTTGTAGGAGCATTATTGGGCAGCTTTTCTTTAACAGCCCTGTGTGTGTGTAATCTGTCAGAAAAAAGTAAAGCACACAACGCCCAAAACGAAATATTCCAGCATTTTCTTTCTCAACAAAAGGTGCAAGAACTCCGCGTTGGCGATAAGCTAACTTCTCCACACCCTGTTAATCAAAAGAATTTTTTCATAGTGACTGAAATCAAACGAAGGTCCCTTGAGACAAAACAAGGCAAGGAAAAAGAAACAATGGTTAAAGCAATGGCCTGTTACGCCTATTACAACTCTTTTCTCGGCAAGTACTGGAAAGTGGGCAATTTTTCAAGAACAAAGACAACATTTGAACCAACCCCAAATAAGACACGCCCAACAGCTAAAACCCCAATCCCTCACAGCCCTAAACTTGGGTTAAGAGGGATTCCCACACCCTACGAAATATAGTTGTTTCACTGTCTTCCTGAAAATAAGGGCCATGAAACAATTAATCCGTTCTTTGGCTACCAAAAGGGCCGTTTTTCATCTATATTCTTCTCATGTCATCCTAGACTTGATCGGGGATCCAGAGTCACAAAAAACGATCTTGGTGTTATACCACCCTGACCCCCCGTTTTCACGGTAATGACAAGAAGAAAATTTGACGAAAGAGAATAAAAATGACGACAAATAATGTAACGGCA
>DOBW01000079.1:0-3650 GCA_003504035.1 Rhodospirillaceae bacterium
TCTGAACAGCAAGACATGCAGCTTCCAGATACACGCATTATTGCGCGGGCTGATGTTCCTGTGGTTCCAGCTTTTCCACAAACATGGTTGTTTGTTCTTGTCGGTTTGATTTTGGGTGGTGTCCTTGGTCTTCTCGCTGCTTACTTGGCAGAATTCTTTGATCGTGGTTTCAGAACGGCGCCGCAATTAGAGGAAGGAACGGGTATTCCTGTTATTGGGCAGGTTCCAAGTCTCAAAACCATTTCGGATCGTCCGCCAGAAGATTATGTTGTCGACAAGCCGCTTTCGGCTTACAGCGAATCGCTTAGAACGGTGCGCACGGCCATTCATTTCTCGAATGTGGATAATCCACCGAAGACCGTTATGGTCACAAGCTCGGGGCCTGGGGAAGGTAAGACAACCTTCTGTTTGTCTTTGGCGCGTTCGTTGGCAACATCAGGCAATAAGATTCTTTTGATTGATGCCGATCTGCGGCGTCCACGTATAGCTCGTCTTCTCGAGATTGCTGCCAATGGCAAAGATCTTTCGGCTATCCTAACAGGTAAATATAATTTTGAAGATGTAGTGCGTCAGGATCAACTTGTTGCCGGTTTGGATATTATTCCTGCCTTTGGTCGTGCGCCTAATGCGCAGGATCTTTTGGGTTCCAAGCAAATGAAGAAGCTTGTGAAAGAGCTTTCCAAAAAATATGATTTGGTTTTAATTGATACCCCACCAATCTTGGCTGTGACCGATGCGGCGATGGTTGCTCGTGTGGTCGATACGTCCCTGTTCCTTGTTAAGTGGGCGTCAACCTCGCGTGAGACCGTAACGCAGGCACTTCGTCAGCTCAGAGGCCTTGATTGTCGTGTTGCCGGTGCCGTTTTGAATCAGGTTAATTTGAACGAGCTAGCCAGTTACGGCGATGGCTATTATAATCACCGGTATCATGAATATTATGCTGACTAAACCGCGCATCGTACCCTTTTGGTGGATGGCGTGGATCGCCCTCATGCTCTTTCTTTTTTCGCTTTCCTCGGTGACGGCGCGTTTTTTGATGCTGCCGGGTGATTCTGTTCGTTTGGCATTGTTGGAAGGCGAGACTTTGGACGTGGCATCATTGGATCGTTTAGAAGCTTCTCGCTTACGTGTTGTGCGCTGGTTTTCGCCTGCTTCTGTGGCGGGGGATTTGGCCGTTCTTTCTCTTCAGCGCGCTCAGGGGGCTGCTTCGGAAGAAGAGGGAGCTGCTTTTGCCGAGGCCGAGAAATGGCAGCGTATAGGTCTTTTAAATGCACCTGCCGACCCTTATGGCTGGTTTCGGTTGGCGTTTCTTTTTTATCGTACAGAAGGTTCTTCGGCTCAGGCCGCCAAGGCTTGGTCACAGTCTCTTGATGCAGCGCCTTACGAGCCTCGTCTGTCCTTTGCGCGGCTTCAAATGGCCATGACTCTTGACCCTTTTTTGGATGATAATGCCCGTCGCCATATTCCTGTTCTAATCCGTAGTTTGGTTAAGGACGATCCTAAAGCTTTGGCCACGGGGGCTTTGGTGGGGGCTTATGTTTCTGTCGTTGAAGAGGCTTTGGTCAATGAGGATGATGACCTCATAACTTTTCGCGAGCATGTTTCTAAGCTTGTTAAAAAATCCAAATAAAGCAATTCTACTTAAGAAAAATCTATTTATTACGGCTTGACCAGCTTTGCGCAACGCCAAGGCCCAGCAAGGTGGCATAGGTGGCTGCAATGGCAGGTATATGCATGCTGAAGTCAACGAGGCTATGGGCAGCAATAAGCGCCGAGGCCCCTAAGGCAACAGCAGGATAGATAGCGTCACGTTTGCGCTCCCACACACCTGAGACGCAGCAGCTTACCAAAAGGCCAAGGGACATAAACAGAAGGGAAGCAACCGGTATGCCCAAATCCATCAGCATTTCAAGATAATCATTATGTGCATGATGATACCACAAAGACAGGCTGGCATCGCGATAAAGACGGAAGGCCGAGTCGAAGGTTCCCATACCAAAACCTAACCATGGGTTGTCCGAAATGGCTTGAAGGGCAAGGCTATATCCAGCAAGACGAATGGAGGTGTCCTGAGATATGTTTTCACTATCAAAACGCGTCATAAGCGTTTGGCCGCCCAGAAGGACAAAGAAAAGAAAAGCGCCTAAAATAGCAACGCTTATGAGCATGCCTTTTTTAGAACGCATCCGCATATTAACAGCTAGCGCTACCAGTAAAGTTAGGACTCCAAAGAAGGAGCTAGCCGTTCCTGCGCGTGAACCTGTTAGGGCGAGTGCAGCGATGATAAGAACGGGAATTAAAAGAACGATTATTTGGATCAGAGAAAGTGAATCGAGATAAGCCAGTGCCTTTGATTTTTGTGCAAGCAGCCTGTCTCTAATGACGATGTGTTTTATTTGATCTCGAACCAAGGCCAGTGAACAAAGAAGGCCCATTCCGGCATAGGCGGCATAACTGTTTTTGTTTACGAAGGTTGATGTCAGAAAAGTATGATAGGCCCATTTTTTAAACCAAAGAATGGTTTCACTGCCTGAAGCGTAAGCAAGAAGACCGTAAAGGGCATAAGCGCCGCCAGCCCAAGCGAGAGCTTTGATGATTTGTTTGGCATAGTCTTTGTTGCGTCCTGCACAAAGGGCCATAAGGAAGAAGGCGATATAGCTTAAAAGACGTGAAAGCGATTCAATAAAAATACTGGGATCAATAGAGATGGCGCTTGATACAGGGCCAAGAATCTCTTTCGTTTGAATCCAAATGGGATGGTGCCAAGCGGTAGGAGTCCATGGAAGAGTTTGAACAAATCCCCAGAGAATAACAATTGAAAAACCAAGAGCAGCCCCCAAAATGCGCTTACGTGGCGCTGTCCCTCGCCATGGAGCAGCCTCTTTTTCCTCCCATAGCATGAAAAGAAAAAGCCCGCCGGAGATAACCCCCATAAGAGACGATGCCCAATCTCGATTGGCGCCGAAAGGGAGGGGAAGCAAAACGAGAAGCGCGATAAATCCCCATAACCATAAAGGTAACTGTGGGGACATAGAAACAGGTGCGTGCCGTGGCTTATGGGATGATGTCATGACTTCTTAAACCTCTATTGTCTTTTGGCCAGGGTGCCAGTTGCAGGGGCATAGCCCACCATTTCGTAAAGCTTCTAAGACACGCAGGACTTCATCAACATTTCTTCCTACGTTTAAATCTGTGACGCTCGCAAAGCGAATGAAGCCTTCAGGGTCAACAATAAATGTTGCTCGTTGCGCCACGCCTTCCTCAGGATCAAGAATGCCGAGTGCTTTGCAAAGTTCACGCTTAATGTCGGCGAGCATAGGAAAAGGAATGTCGTTGAGTGACCTATTGTGTTGCCGCCAAGCGAGATGAACAAACTCGGAATCAATGCTGCCTCCAAGAAGTTTGGCGCCTTGTTTTTCGAAGGTCTCATTTTTTTCGGCAAAGGCTGTTATCTCGGTTGGGCAAACGAAGGTAAAATCTTTTGGCCAGAAAAAAAGGACAAGCCATTTATCTTTGTATGAGTCGTTTGAAATAGTCGTAAAGGCACTGTCCATTTCTGTAGAAATGGTAGCGGTTAAAGAAAAGTCCGGAAATTTTTGACCTACACCTAACATAACTCTGTTCTCCTTTTTTATAAGGTTCTAAGATAG
>DOBW01000079.1:3732-4239 GCA_003504035.1 Rhodospirillaceae bacterium
GATAGATGAAAAGGGTTACTTTTCTGCAGCTTTCTTGAGCTTTGAAAGTGGACGCATTTTAACACGAACACTTGCAGGCTTTGCTTTGGCTGCCATCATCTCGCCCGTTGCTGGGTTACGGATCATTGTGCCGGCTTTACGCGCAGGAACTTTGCGAAGAACAACTTTGAAAAGTCCAGGCATGGTGAACTCGCCAACGCCTCTGGGGTGAATGGAACCAAGCATAACAGCTTCGAGTGATTCCAAAACGCCAGTGATTGTTTTGCGAGGAAGGTCGTTTTGCTCGGAGAGCAAACCGATAAGAGCCGATTTGGTAAGTGTTTCTTTAAACGGGCGGACAGTTGCGACCGCTTTGGTGGTTTTCTTTTGAGCCATAATGATCTCCAATGGTTGGGCATGGTGCAGAAAACAAGGGGGGATCCCCCATAAGCACCTCTATTTTGTTAGCGGTCAAACGCGTGACGCGCAAGAGGTCTTATGGCCTAGAAGGGGCTTTAGGGTGTAAAA
>DOBW01000117.1 GCA_003504035.1 Rhodospirillaceae bacterium
GCTACGCTTTTCGTGGCTCAAGCAACCGGCTCAACCCGCATTGCAAGAATTATGGCCGACATGCTAGCCATAGGCGCTTTTGCCGGCGGTCATGAATATCTTGCCCATGTCACCGCAACCTATTCCGTCCCAGCGGCTTTTGACACATCCGACCTTATTGACCGCGCCGCTGATGAAGCCTTGCGGCGCTTAGCGCTACCCATTGATAACCCTTCTCATCTTTTAAAAATGACACCCGATGAGATTAGCGTTCTGGCCAATAATATTGTGGAACGTCACGTTTTATCTCCCCACGACTTCTTGGAAAAAGCAAATCTTCTCTCTGAAGCGAGACAAGATGTGCACAGACTGCCAACGCAACAACACCTCATCGTTGCGCTTAAAGAAGAGGATTTACCTCAAAACAAGGTGTGGACACTTCGGCTTTGTGCCGCCTATGCCCGCCTTATAGGGAGATGGGTCGCTGACATTCCTTCGGCGCAAAAATATCTCCCCTCTGATCTGGACATTGACAGCATCGTTCCTTGATCTTGCCTAAGCGCAGAAACCCTTAACGTAACATTTATTTTCCACGTTAACGCTATCTCAAATTTTAGCCGTTACTTTGTTCCATAGTCGTTACGGCAAACCGCCTTATTTTTAGGTAGGTTTTTTCAGCAAGGAACAAAAAGATGCAAGAAAACGAAAAGAAAAACAGCGAAGCTTGGACCCTTGCCGCACAAATTGCCAACCGTTACGGACGCTTGGCACTCACCCGTGCAGCGGGCGAAGCTGCACAAGCTCAACGTCTAGGCGATTGTGAAAAAAGCGCGCTTTGGACAAGTGTTGTTGCAACCTTACGCGAAGCTGTCCTCAACAACGCCAACGCCACAGCATAAAAAGACGCACACCCCGCTTGACAGCATGGACTTTACGCGCCTTTAATTAAGGCGCTACGGCTTGTATTTATAGTCTTATGCCGTTCTCTCTTATGTAAGTCTTTTATGCCCCTCTCCCAAAAACACCCTTGGAATGTCCTCGTTTTTCCTGCCGCCAGTGAAATCGGGCTTGAAATTCACAGATCCCTTCAAAGCAGTAAGGAAGTCGTCTTGCATGGTGCGGTCCAAAGAGGGCCATCCTCAGCAGATTTTCATTTCAAGCGCCTTCATATCTTGCCTTCTATTTATGAAGAAGACTGTCTCGTCAAACTTCAGGCATTAATTAAAGCTGAAAAAATTGATGCCCTCTTTCCAGCTCATGATGATGTGCTCGTCTGGCTTGGAAAACATAAGGCATCCTTGGCGGCAACTATTTTAAGTTCTCCGCCTGAAACGTGCTTTATCTGTCGCTCGAAAAAAGAGACATATAAAATACTTAGCGAAACAGTTGATATTCCCAAGCTCTATGAACCAGAGGACAGAGCCATTCCCTTCCCTGTTTTTGTCAAACCGGATTGCGGCCAAGGCAGCCAGCGAGCAAGGGTTATTCCTGATCGCCCTACACTTAATCTTGCTCTCAAAAGTGAGCCTGATCTTTTGGTCATGGAAAATCTTGAGGGAAATGAATATACGATTGATTGCTTTAACAGCCATAGTGGTGAGGTTTTGTATGCTGGCGCACGGCAAAGAATCCAAACACGCACCGGCATTTCAACACGCACAAAAACGGCCGCACACATTCCAGCTTTAAAATGGGCGCAGCGCATTGCCGAAAAACTTACATTAAACGGCACATGGTTTTTTCAACTGAAAGAAGATCGTGAAGGAAATCTTCGCCTTCTCGAGGTTGCGCCGCGCATAGCAGGTTCTATGGCTTTTTCGCGCGCAGCAGGACCTAATTTTCCTTTGTTAAATCTATATGAAGCCGCTGGATATAATTTAAAAGTCCATGCCTTTAATACAAGCATGGAAATGGGGCGCTCTTTGGATGTTTGTTTTCTTTATGACCAGCCCATCGTTGCCCTTTATATTGATCTTGATGATACGCTGATTGTCCGCGACAAAGTCAACACACAACTTGTTGCGCTTCTCTTCCAATGCCACAACCAAAAGGTTCCTGTCTGTCTTCTTACCAAGCATCGTGGCGATCTTAAAACAACTTTGGCTGACTATCGACTGACAGATTTGTTCGATCGCATTGAGCACATCCCTGCGCAATCTGATTTAAACAAGGCCGACTTCATCAAAGAAAAAAACGCGGTACTTATTGATGATTCCTTCGCAGAACGCACCCTCGCACAACAAAACAACCCAACATTGCGGTGTTTTGATGCGACCAGCGCTGTATGTCTTTTAGACAAGAGAGCTTAATCTATGGCCATCATCTCGCGAACACAGGTGGCAACAAGCTCCACATCACGAAGCGGTTCATAGCTCCATGTCTCCAACTTGCCTTCAAAAGATCGCGTCAGACCATCTCTGCGCAAAACTTCATGGAACCGGTTAAACTTTTTCGATCCACCTTCTAGCCCAATGATGTGAACAGGCTTACCCGTTGAACAAGCCTCCGATGCCATATTGACAGAATCCTCTGTCACCAAAACCGCATCGGCAAGACCAAGAAAAGCATAATAAGGATTTGGCTTCTCTCCTGCCCACAAAAAATGAGGCACAGTTTGCAATCCTTTTTGCAAAATCTTGACATTTTCTTCGCCCGTACGGCGCGAAGTTGTTACCATCAAACTTCCGCCCGTATCCTTTGCCAAAGCAGCAAGCTGCTGCGCCAAAGGCTCCATTTCCGTCGGTGTTAAACGATAAACCGAATTACTACCACCAATCAAAACCGCAATCCGTGGCGCAGGCAAGAGAGACAAAGAAGCTCTAAACTTTTCGGTTTCTTTTTCTAAAAGTTCGGATGTAACGCGGTGCAAAGAGCCACGTGTCGAGACAACATTTTCGCCCACAACACCATCATGAAGGGGTAAGGCAACCAAGGAAAAATGCGAAGGATTGATACGTGGGTTTTGAATATAAACAGTAAAGGTTTTTTTCCGGCCATCATAGCCAGAGTTCTTCCGTGCTAAAAGACATGCCGCCGCGCCAGCACGACCAGAAGCAATCATCACATCAGGCCATGGCGGCAACAGCGAATCACCCGTCTCGCTAAAAGCTTGGGAAAGACCAATCCTTAAGGTTGGAGCCAACTGTTTCCAAGGCGAGCACATCTCAACACGCTTAATAACTGGCTTAAAACCAAGGGAATGCGCTAGCCCAAGGCACTGATTTTCCATACCAGCAGCACCGGACGTAACAACCCAGCAGATAACTTGGCGAGAAGAAGACATAAAGTGTACACTCTTATTTGTAAGATTCTCTTTTTTTGCAGCTTACGGGACATCTATGAAGAACGTCAAATTAGATAACATTGACAAGATTATTCTGCGCGAGCTGCAGGAAAATGGGCGCATCACGAATGTTGAGCTTGCCCAAAAAGCCGGAATTTCTCCCCCACCTTGCCTCAGGCGCACGCACGCCCTAGAGGAGGCAGGTTACATAAGAGGCTATCATGCCGATATTGTCCCTGAAAAACTGGATTATAATCTTACCGTTTTTATCCAAATAACGCTGTCCCACCATGCAGAAAAAGATCTGGATAATTTTGCTAAACTTCTCCAATCATGGCCACAAGTTCGTTTCTGTTACATGCTAGCGGGGGATCCTGACTTTCTTATCAAGGTCGTTGCCAAAAACTGGCCTGCTTTTCAGGAGTTTCTAACCACGGAACTCATTTCCGCTCCCAATGTTGCTCAGGTTAAATCTCTCCCCACCGTTCGCCGTATGCATTATAGTGCGGGCGTTCCCATCGAAGAAGATTTATGATTTTTCTATAGTCGTTTCAATTAATAACCGGACGGCAGGCGAAAATTGTCTTTGACGAGCATCGCAGCGTAAGCGTACGTTGGAGTACGTGCGCAGCACAGGTGCAGTCGCTTATGCGTGAAACGCAAAGCAGTCGCACCAAAGGTGCAGGAAAGGGCAATTTGCAGCCCCGTCCGATTTTTAAGTGGAATGACTATAAACGGAGTTTCTTTTGACTAATTGTATCCTCCATCTTGTCGCTTTTTGTAGACGCTTTGCTCTTTTTATCGTTGTGCTTCTTTTAGGCGCAAGCATAGGCCTTGGCTTTTTTATCGTAAATAATATTGCGATTAATACGGACATTGATCAGTTAATGGCAACGGATCTTGTTTGGAGGCAACAAGAAAAAAAGATCGCGCAGGCCTTTCCTCAAAATACAGACAGACTTGTCATCGTTATTGATTCAAAAAATCCCGATCTTGCAGAAAATGCAGCAAATAAGCTCAGCTCTGAACTGCAAAAAAGAAAAGAGCTATTCAAAAGAGTCTCACGCCCAGATGCCTATCCTTATTTTCTCAAAAACGGCCTTCTGTTCCTTTCTGAAAAAGAGCTTAGCGATATTCTTGATGTCATTATCAAAGCTCAACCGATGCTGGGAAGCTTGTCCGCCGATCCCTCATTACGCGGTCTTTTTAGAACTATGAATCTGGCCATTGAAGGCCTTAAGCACGGTGAAGCCAAATATGAGGACCTCGCCCCCTCTTTTTCTATCATCGCACAAACGCTTGAATCCAATTTGGCTGGAAAATCCGTTCTTCTGCCGTGGCAGAGCCTTTTTTCGGATCGCAAGCCTTCCTTGCACGAGCTAAGAAAATTTATTGTCACACAGCCCATCATGGATTTTGATGCCCTCTCCCCCGGAGCCAAAGCCAGCGAAGCTATCCGACAAATCGCGCAAGAGCTTGGCTTAACGCCTGAAAATGGCGTGAACGTCCGCCTAACCGGCTCTGTCGCGCTTAATGATGAAGAGTTTGCCAGCGTTGCCCAAGGCGCTGGACTTGCCACGGGTGTTTCTCTTTTTCTTGTTATGTTTCTTCTTTTTCTAGCACTACGTTCTGTGCGTCTTATTCTCCCGATCATCATCACACTGCTTACAGGACTTGTTGCCACAACGGCCTTTGCATTAGCCGCCGTTGGTTCGCTCAATCTTATTTCCGTTGCCTTCGCCGTTATGTTTATTGGAGTCGCCGTTGATTTTGGCATTCAATTTGGTGTGCGCTACAGAGAAACACGTCACGCGTGCTCAGATGAAACGGAAGCTTTGCGTGAGACCGCGCGCGCGGTAGCAGCACCTCTTAGCCTTGCCGCTGGTGCGACAGCCTTAGGCCTTATTTCTTTTATGCCGACAGACTATCGCGGCGTAGCCGAACTTGGTCTTATTGCTGGCGTTGGCATTCTTATCGCTTTCATTCTCAATGTAACGCTCCTTCCGGCCCTTCTCACACTCTTTCGCCCACCGCCCGAGCCAAAAGCAATTGGCTATAAAGGCGCCGCAGCGCTTGATGATTTTCTTGTCACGCACCGCAAAAAACTTTTGCCAATCTTCGGCATTCTCGCCCTTGTCGGACTTGTTTTCGCCTCACAGGTACGATTCGATTTTGATCCGCTTAATTTGAAGAATCCAGACAGCGAATCTGTTTCAACACTTTTCGACATTATGAAAGATCCCGACGCCACAATCTATACGATCGAAATTCTTGCAAACTCTTTGGAAGAGGCTCAAAAGTTAGCCCAAAGACTCGATCAGCTTGACCAAGTCGATCACACCCTCACGCTTGAAAGTTTTATTCCCCAAAACCAAGAAGCCAAACTTGCCCTTATTGAAGACGCTAAGTTTGTGTTAGATCCATCGCTTTACCCGCTATCCATTAAGCCTGCCCCAACACAAAAGAAGATATATTCCACATTAAAGAAGACGGCCTATGCCTTGAAATCACTAGAAAAAGACAAGGAAGCCGCGCACCAACTGGCGCGCGCACTTGAAAAAATCGTTCAGAAAAAAGATCCCCGCCTTCTTACCCAACTCGATCAGAATCTAATCACCGGAATCAAACTTTATCTTGCACAACTTCGCGCCAGACTAAGCGGCACACCCGCCTCAATCGACGACATAGATTCAGGTCTTCGCCGCAACTGGATCACACCGGATGGCCGCGCCAAAATCGAGGTTTATCCGAAAGGAAATGCACGCAATTACAAAACACTCGCCGCCTTTACTAAAGCGGTGCGTCAAATAGCACCGCAAGCATCAGGCGCCCCTATTTCCATCCAA
>DOBW01000073.1 GCA_003504035.1 Rhodospirillaceae bacterium
CCTGTAACGCCCAACATTTGAGCTGGCGTTGATGTTCCAATGCCGACGCTTCCCGTTGCCGTGACGCGCAAGCGCTCGGTATCAGCTGTCGCAATCGATACATTATTCGACGCATCTGAAAACAGACCCGTTCCAAACTCACTTGCACGGCGCGGGTTTGTGTTGGTTGCCGTATCTCCCAAAACAAGCTCGCCAACGATAGTACCGGTAAAAGTGCCGTCAAAAGTGCCCGTGAAATAACCCAAGAAACCGCCCGTTGCCGAAACGCTGCCCCCAAAACTTGTCGCGCCTGAAGAACGATCAATTGTCAGCGCCGTAGAAGCCGCCGCCGCATCGCTGTAGCGAAGAATCTTAAAATCCGAACCGGCAGAGCTTCCTGCCTCAGCCACAGCATCAGTCTCGACAACCCAGCGCAAGGGATCTGTTGCCGTTGTTGCAAACTGAAGCTCGCGCGTTGTTTCAGCCGCGCCTTCTATTTTTATGTTCCCGTCTTTAACATGAAGCTTTTCATCAGGGTCTTCTGTTCCGAGTCCTAAATAGCCCAACGGATTAAGTGTCATTTTCACCATGCTGGCCGTTGAGAAATAAAGATAGCCGCCACCTGTTGCCGTTGCGACAATGCCATCGCCAACACCATCAGAAAGATCACTCACCACAGGGTTGGTCCCAGACGTAACGCGCCCCGCTGAATCAACGGTAACCGAATGATACGTACCCGAAGCAACAACATTCGTTAGTTTAGCACTCGTGATGCTCGTATTTTGTATACGATCAACATTCAGCGTTGCTCCTGACGTTGAATCTCCAGAAAAAAGATTGTCCAGTGCACCAGACTCTGTTGCTGCGCCCGTACCGCCATGAACAATAGCAACAATCCCCACAATACCAGCAGCAGGAACAGTGCTCGCCGTACCGGAAATATCAACATCCAGACTTACGCCTGAGGTTCCCGTCAAACCTAAAATCGCCCACGCCGCAATTTGCGTTGGGGCCGTAAACAAAGAACTGCCCATCGAGCCGCCACCAAGAGAAGTGCGCGCCGTGCCTTGATTGGTAGCAACAAACACATCTTGTCCAACCGTTGTACCTCCAAGCGCCTCCCGTCCTGCCGTTGCCGTTGCCGCAATAAAGACAGCATCGCCAACCGTTGTGGAACCAAGCGTCCCCCGCCCTCCCGCCGCCGTCGCCTCAACAAAAATGGCGTCCCCCAACGCGCCAGAACCCAATGTTGAGCGCGCCGCTGCCTCCGTATCATCCGTAAAAAGCACACTACCCACCACGCCCCCATCAAGAAGACCGACCCGTGCCGCACTCGCCGTTGCAACAACAAGAGAAGAGGAACTGAACAAATATTGTCCCACCTCGGTGCCCCCAAGAGCCACGCGTCCATCTGTTGCCGTCGAGGCAATAAAAACGGCATCGCCAACCGTTGTGGATCCTAAATTAGCACGCGCTGTCGGTGCTGTTGTCGCCGACGTTCCCCCGCTTCCTATAGAAAGGGGTGAGTTAAGAGACAGACTACCAAGCGTTGCCGCGCCAGAAAGAGTTAAATTAACAGCCGTAATGCTTCCGTCTGCGCCAACAACAACCTTCGTTCCCGTCTCACCATAAGAAACATCTGTCGCTCCATCCGCCTGCCAAATCGCTGCGCGCTGAACAGCCGAACCAACAGAAAGAATTGCGATCTGATCGTCTCCAAAAGGCTCTGTATCACCGCATTCTGTTTCAAGCGTAGCGTTGACTCCCGCCGAGATAAGCGCCATAGCAGGATCGTCCGATGATGCACGTGAGTTTTCCCAACGACAAAAAAGATAAAAATGACCCCATGGATCAAGCTGCTTAACGCCGGCTCCCGCCGCAAGAACACCCACCTCATCGGGAGAGCCAGAATCATCAACCGTTGCATAATCAGACGGAAGCTTTGTCACATCTGCCGTAACAACGTCAGCAAAAAGAACAAGCTTTTCAGGCGCCGCATCACACTCTGTGCTGCGCGTTGTTCCGCCCGGTGGACAGAAAAGCGTTTCGTCTGTGCTAAGCACCGCCGTTGCCGCAAGATTTGTAAGTCCTGCAGAAAGATCGTTCTTTGTTGTTGTTGTATTCGTAATATTAACGTTTGTGCGAAGAATTTGGCTATAACCACTAAATAAAACACCCGCTGCAACACCCGCCAATGTTAAAATATAAAGGATCGGCGCAACAGCAAAACCTTTGCTCGTCTGTTGCCTTAAAGACTTTATACAGGCACGCGAAAACAACTTGCGCTCACCCCTCCAGCACAAGCTCTTTTTCCTTTGGACTTTTGTCTGGTGCTTTCTCATACGCCTCTTAAAACAAACCGGTTTGAAGGAAAAGAAACATCAAGAATCCATCCCTTTTATAACTCGAACAACAAGCCCCGCGCAGAAATCACTTCCAGCGCAATAAAAAACTATCGTCACGTCATAATGTGGAGCCTGAATCGTTAACATTTAGTTCAAACGAGGAGAGCCTTCCCTTGCGTCACGCTATAAAAATTAACAAACCATTAAAAAAATTTAAGCTGTTTGCGCCAAAGAAACAATATCACCCAACTTGTTAAGCAAATACTCAAAATCATCCGAGCCAACATCTTCAAATTGTGTCAAAACGCGCTCAATGACACGCGCCTTATAGCGCTCACGATCATGCATTTGACCATCAAGCTCTGTTTCGTGAACAACCTCCAACGCCGCACGAATAACGGGCATCATATTGGCCGGCATGCTGGCTTTTTCATAAAGCGTTTTCATGCCGAGCTGCCCACCATCATGAATAAGGATGCGCGCATTCAAAAGAGGTATGTTGGAGCGAATAGCCAACGCCGCCTCAAAAAACAACACATCCCCCATGCATAAAGAGCGCAAAATAATAGACGGCGTTAGCCTTCCATTGTCGTACATTTGGGCAACGAGTTTTTCTATTTCTTGTTCAGAGCTACCACTTGCCATTTCGACAACGGTTCTTTCCCGCGTTTGCAAAACAAGATCCGCCGCAACTGACGGCGAAAGCTCATGATGAGAAACCAGATAATCGCGCAAACGATCCGACACAAGAGTCGTTAAACGTTCGGCTACTGTAACGGGCAACGCCGTTCGTTTAACCATAGCCTCTTTAACGTGCTCACTGTCCTCAAAGCGCTTAATAGCATTGGAAAAACCGTTTTCTGAAATTTGAGCGCCTGTATTGGTCATTAATTTTGTAACTGCTTTTTCGCCGGCCCCTGTAATAAGAGCATCCGACACGACCGAGGAAACCGTAAGACGTCCAGCAATGGCTTCGTGTTTTTGCGCTGAACCACCAGAAACAATCTCCAAAAGATCGGCATCTGTCAAAACGTCCGATTCTTGTAATATCGGCAAAGCAACAAGCTCAACGTCACGCGCAAGTTGAACGGCAACATCATGCGGCAATAAAGCCGCGCTACGAAGATTTTGGGCCAAAGAAGCACGAACGGAAACCTCTACGTCCTTAGCCATAAGGCGCACAACCTCATGGGCAAGAACTGTTTCGCCCTCTGTTAATTGAGGGCTATCGATGTCATGAGCCAACTTGCTGGCCACCTCTGCACGAACAGATGCCGAGGGTTCTTCAAGCAAACGAGCAACGTCTTCCTTCGATAAATGCGACGTCATGAGGTGTTCCTACTTTGTGTGAACAGAGCAACGTGTCTGAGCATACCCTATCTTTGTAAAAATTTTCCATATTATTAATCTTATTTTTTTCTTTTCCTCTTCTTCATAATACGTTAGCAATTGTTGTCCCTCCCTTTTAATAAAGAGCATACATATGTCACTAAATCTTAAAGACCACCTTCGAGGTGTTCCTGATTTTCCGAAACCCGGCATCCTCTTTTATGACATCGGGAGCCTGCTCGCTCACGGTCCTGCTTGGCAGCAAACCATACAAGAATTAAGCGCTATTGTTGAGGAAAACAGGCCTGATTTTCTTCTAGCCATTGAATCACGAGGCTTTCTCGTTGCCGCTCCTCTTGCGGCTCAACTAAGTATTGGGCTGGTCATGGCCCGTAAAAAAGGGAAACTTCCCGGAAAAATTGCCTCAATCGATTATGCGCTGGAATATGGCCACGATACGATAGAAATACAAAGGGATGTTTTTTCTGCTGGAGCCCGTGTTTTGATTCTCGATGATCTTCTAGCAACAGGCGGTACAGCAAACGCGACTATTTCTCTTGCGCGCCAAATGGGAGCTGAAGTTACGGGAGCCGCCTTTATCATTGAGCTAGCCTTTTTGAACGGTCGCGCCAAACTTGATGTGCCCATTCATTCTCTTCTGTCTTATGATGAGTAAGCTAGAGCCTGTTTCAGTTAGGTTGCTCTATATCCCTGAAACAACGATGCAGTTTTGGCCAGTCTTAATAAGGAGAGAACAAACGGAGCGTGCTGTTTTTTTATCAACCCCTAAAAAGCGCGCCCGATAAACAGTGCTTCCATCCGTCATTGTAATTTTTTGCAAGCTTTGTTCGGCCTCTTCCAACAAGGGGCCCGAGTTTTTTGCTGTCTCTTCAAGCGCTTTTTGAGCTCCTGTAAGTGCTCCAAACGCACCAATTTGAAGCCCCCAAACAGGCTCGTTTTGAGCCGCATTCACTGGTGGCTTTCTCGTAAACGCGCTTGGTGCGACACGCGGTTTTGCCAAGGCTAGCTTTTTGTGATGCCTTTTTTTCTTGGAAGGAAATGCCGCCGCTATTTTCGTTGGCAAAGAAATATAATCTGCCCTGTTCCTCCGCCTCTCGCCTTTCGCCAAGATTCGACGAACGGAAGGTTTGCGAACAGCTTTAAAAGATTTGTCCAAAATCACTTTCATTTGCTTATCGCGCGAGGCCGCTTTACGGCCACCAAAGATAATGCCGATTAAGCGCACGCCGCGCTGTTTGGCCGAAGACGCCAAATTAAAACCGGACGCATTCGTGTAGCCCGTTTTAATACCGTCCATGCCTTCATAACAATCCAACAGATTGTTATGGTTGTTCATTTTTCGGCCTGCGTACCGATGAGATTGGCGACTGAAATAAGGATAAAAACCAGGATAATGATGGATTAAAGCATGCGCTAAAATAGCCATATCGTTCGCTGTTGTTAGTTGTCTTTTGTCTGGCAGACCAGAAGGATTACGAAAACGGGTTCTGTTCATACCCAACGCCTTAGCTTGCTTATTCATCAAGCGCACAAATTTGGGAACGCTTCCCCCTACCCCTTCCGCCAAAACCACAGCCGCATCATTGGCCGATTGCGTGACAAGGCTCATAACGGCGTCATAAACACGTAAACGCTGCCCTACCCTTAATCCTATTTTTGTTGCCGGTTGCCGCGCTGCCAGCGCCGTCACAGGAAGTTTTGTCTTAAGCCGGATCCTACCGTTTTCAATGGCTTGAAAAACAAGATAAAGAGTCATCATTTTTGTTAAAGATGCCGGATAACGATAAGCATTGCGGCTTCTTGAGCGCAAAATATAGCCTGTTTCTGCCTCCATAACGATATCGGCGTATTGCGGACGCTTGGGCCGATGCTGTCGCGTCTTCGCCTCAAGCTCGCCAAAAAAAGAAAGGCTAAAGGAAAAAACGAGAAGTATCAGGCAGATAGCTTGTATCAGACGATTCATTCTTTACAGAGACTCTGGGCTTTGGGTAAACTTTTTGATTCGTTAGTCTAGCAGAAAGCACCTTGAGATTATCGTGACAGAAATGCAAGTCCCCGATTTTTTTTCATTAAATTGTTCGTGTTTTCTTGACTTCGCCTAACCCCCGCCCTATGTTAACCCTTATATGTTGCAGTGCAGCATATGACTGAATGTCGTCGGTTTTTCTTGGTGACCCGTAATAGGGCTTATTGGGAGGGGCCGAGCTCTTCAGCTTATTTTTCACGGCCATTTCTAAGGGAGAGCCAAAATGCAAGAAGCAGTGAAGGAACAGATGAACAAAATGACAAATAACTTGGTCCAGTCTGCGACAGAAATGAATTCCGTTTTGCACGACACAATGAGCGCCTCGCTCCAGTCTGTTTCTGTTATGATCAAGGGATACAGCGATTTGTGTGACAGCTTTAGCCTGTTGACGCAGAAAACATTAGAGCAATCAACTCTCGTTAATCAAACCATGATGAGCGTATCATCTGTTGATGACTTGGTAAGTACTCAAAACAGTCTTATTAAAAACAACTTTGATAACATGATGTCCGAAATGAACAACATCACGGAGCTTTCTTCTCGCATTGCTCAACAAGCCTCCGAGCCTGTAACAAAGCACATGAACGATACTCTTTCCAAGATTTCGAAAACACAAGCCGCTTAACGCAGTTTTTCGATTCTCTTTTTAAAGGCCTTGCTCAAAATTTTTGGGCAGGGTCTTTTTATTTGCGCGTTCTTTCAGCAACGCATCTGGATGCATTCGTACATGCGTAGCTAATGCTTCCTTGTCTATCTTTCGATTGAGCAGCTTGGCGGGCTTGGGCTGGAGACTCTTTGCTTTAAGCCAATCATAAAGCGCACTACGACCAACTTTAAACAGAGCTCACACTTCACTGACCTGTCTTCCGCTATGAACGCAGCTTACTGCTCGTTCTCTTAAATCTACTGAATATGCCATGCTCCACTATAATCTGTCCGATTCTTATTGCAAACGACTATAGGTCACCTCTAAAAACCAAGTTTTTGAGTTTTTTGGCGGCGGGTGTTGTTTTGCATAGCTTGGAACGGAACAATGGCGTCTTTTATGGTACTCTTCCCGCCCATTTTGGTGTTTTTTGATGCACCGTCATGCACTGTTTCAGTAGCTTTTACTTTCCAGCACCACCTTCCACGCTATGCGGTGGCGGGTTTGGCTAGAAAAACGTACCGCTGTAAGTTGTAAACAAGGTTCTTAATCCCG
>DOBW01000189.1 GCA_003504035.1 Rhodospirillaceae bacterium
CTCAAAACGGTCAGCCAAACGCGAAAAAAGTCCCCTCCTCTGGCCCCGACAGACACGGAACGATCCTTCATAAGGTCAAAAGTAATGTCTGGAAAGCGCTTCTGGAGACGCGTAACGATAGGCTCCATCTCCTTTTCAGAAGGCGCTCGCGCCACAAAAACAGGTAATGTTGGCTCCTTAGAAGCCGCCTCAATAGCCGCTTTTTTAGCCTCTACAGAGAGAGAAAGCGTGTAAAGGGCAAAAAGCATCACAAGAATAGCCCCCCCCCAACAAACAGAGACAATAACAATCGTTGCCTTATCAAAGGTTTGTAGAGCCTTGGAGAAAATGCTCGGCGAAAGCATTTTGCCAAAAGACGTATATTTACCGACCATATTCTATCTCCTCCGCCTGCGGCTTTTCGATTTTTCAATCGTGAGGGACTCACGTGAATTCCCGATAATCACACCTCGATCATCTGTCTCTAGCATTTGTCCACCGATTTCTTTAATACGATTTGCTGTTATGTTTTTCGGTATAACAGCGCGCCACACGGCCTTGCCATCTATGATAGTATAAATCTCAAGATAGCCATTAAGCGTTAGAAGCCCATCATTCAAATCAGAGAAAGCGGCCAATTTTTTACGCATAGGACTGGCGCGTTGCAACTGAACAGAACGTAAAAGCTCAAGCGATTTTCTTTCAGAGCGCACGCGAATTTCTTCAAGATCAGCATTGGCTGTAACCGTTGACATCGCCGCGCCCAACCAAATCAAAATGGCAAAACAGGCAAAAATAATCGAACTAAACACTACCACCGTTGCCAAAACACGTCGCGCACGCTCCTCAAACAGGGACAAGGAATACCACGGAAAAGGAGTCAACTTGGCAATTCTGTCGGGCACAAGATCAATAATAGGCGCCTCGTCCAGCTCCCGCGCTATACGCTCAGCCTTAGCGCGCACAACCGAGGCTGTACCACGATGTATTTGCAGCCCATCAGATAAAAGAGTCATCATCGTTGCTGTTTCTTCACTAAAGTAAGTGTAAACGATTGGTGGCAAAGCAGCGTCCTTCATACTGGGCAACAAAGAGGCAAAAGGACACCATGTATCAGGATGGGAACTTTGATCAGCAGACTGAATAGCCAAATACCAGATTTTATCCCCTTTGGCTTGCCAAACAATATGAATGCGCTCTGTATCTGCAGCTTCCGCTGCAGCATTCCAGACGATGTCCTGCTCTTCTCCCGCTACACGCGGACAACAGCCTCCTACAAGATCTGGTGGAAAATAATAATCACCTAAAGCACCGAGCCCACCGACAAGAGCTTTGCTTAAAGAATTGATGTCCTCATGATCAGAAGTCGCGCCTAATGCATCTTCTGTCTTTTTGCTTCCACCCATCCAAAAGCTTTTGGCTTTATCTAGAAATTTCTTTGACATAAAAAATCACCCGCGCATTTCGTTGAGATCATTGAGGAAGCTTTCATTCTGAAGCATAAGAAGATAAATCGTAGTCAAAATCGTCACGCCTGACAAACCAATCAAAAGAAACAGTCCAAACTTGACGATTTTACGTTGTCCTGACTTTGCCATCAAAGCCCGCTCTTCAGCAATAGCCTCATAAACTTCACCCAACTGATCAACAGATTGAATCGTCACAATCTGATCACGCTCAGCTTTCGTCAAAGGCCAACGCGCCAAAGCACGCGCCGGTTCAACACCCGCCATGATCTTATTTTTACAGTCTGTCCAATAGGTACGCGCTGCTGGTTCAACTGAACTTTGAATGATAATGTCCAAAGCTTCTGCAAGAGGAACCTTGCCATGCAAAAGCCGTGTCATCAACTTGCATGTATCTTTAAGACTAATATTTCGAAAATATGTCGAGAGAAGAGGTATTTTCATCATCAAACGGGCTGTAAAATGCTCTTGCTTATGGCGGTTGCGCCAGTAAGACAAAACAAAAACAATAATGGCAAGAATAATGACTGTACTAAGCACAAGCATGATCCCATTAACAATGGTAACCATTTTAATGCCTTCCTCAAATTTAGCTACAGCCGCAGGGTCTTTGGCTTTTGTCCCCTGTTCCTTAAGATAGGGAATAAAACCAAACTGTGTGCCCCAAATGGAGCCAATAACACTCACAATATCAAAAGAAAGCCAACTCATTGTTGCAATAAGGGCCTTATATTGCGTTCCCTTTTGCTCAACATGCTCAATGGCATGCTGAATAACGCCTTTGAGATCTCCGGCCCGCTCGCCAGCCGTAATAATAGCCATGGTTGCCGCATCCAAAAGCTTAAGCTCACGCAACGCCTCAGAAAAAGCCCCACCACCTTTCAAAACCGTTCGAGTCGGCAAAAAGGCCAGACGACGTCGCGGATCTTCTTCACCTTCAATAATATTTAAAAGCGCTGTACCAGCCGATGCTGTCGCCGACTGAAAGCGAATAGCGCGCAAGAGCTGCATTTGCCATTCGCGTGAACGGACATCCATCCACTCAAAAAGCGGCGGCTTTTGCTCGGCGATCTTGATAGGCCACAAGCCTCTGTTGCGCAATTTACGCCGCACGGCATGCTCGTTAGGAAGATAGAAATCTTCTTCCTGAACCAAAACAGCCCCACCAATGGTCGGTTGAGCAAAACGGGCACGAAAAAGCTTCATAGCCCCCGCCTCACCTTCCGCGACCTTGTCGCGATGAAGCTTCTTCAACCATCAAAGAAGCTCCCATATTGGCATCAATGGCATTGCGACGGATAAGATCGCGCAATGTTTCGCGCCGTTGCAGATAGAAAGTGCCAGGCACATCAACAACTGAAGAGGTAACATTGGAAACCATCATTTCCGTAATAGCACGGCGACTGGCCTGATCCTCCGGCGGGAACATGGCCTCCAAAAGAAGTGTTCGACCAAGAAAACCTGTGTGATTGCACAAATCACACCCTTCGCTGCTAGCCAAAGCAAGACTATCGTCCGCACGCACGCCTATATCGCCACAACGTGCCTCATCACCAAAAATACGAATGGCCGTATCCACTTTATGACAGGCCGGACAAACGGTTTTAACAAGGCGCTGAGATAGCGAGGCTATAAGCGCATGTCCTAAAATGTAAAGACCACTCGTACGATAGGCCGAGCTTAAAAAACCATCCATACGATCCAAAGTATGAAGCGCATCCACCGCGTGAACTGTTGTAATCACAAGATGGCCTGATTCCGTTGCACGCAAAGCAGCCTCAACCGTATCGCCGTCACGCATCTCACCAACAATAATGACATCAGGATCATGACGCATCAATGCGCGAATAATTTCAGCAATAGTGTTAGCCGAATTATCTGTCACCGATGTCTGATCAACGAGCGGCATATCATATTCAACCGGCGCTTCAACTGAATAAACAGCACGTGAAGAACGGTCAATTTCTTGGATGATACCGTAAAGCGTTGTTGATTTACCAGAACCCGTAGGACCACTCACAACAATGATGCCACCATCTTTCGTGTGGCCATGAATTGTCTTTTTAAGTTTTTCGGCAACAACGGGAGCATGCATAAACAGCTCATTAAAACTACGAAGATTTTCACGATCGAGCAAACGCAAGGTAAGTTTTTCACCCGACGGCGCCACAGGTAAAGCCGCAACACGAACATCAATGACACGACCTTGCCATTCAAAACCAAGACGTCCATCTTGCGGATGCTGACGATCAGCAGCATCCATTTTCGAGTCTGTTTTAATACGCGTTACAAGCGGCGCCATAACGCGATTAGGTATCAAATGTTTGTAAATCAAATCACCATCAACACGATAGCGTATCCAACACCGCGCATCATCATCCAGCAAAGATAAATGAATATCCGAAGTACGACTCTGCAGGGCCTCGGCCAAAATATCACTAAGCGCTTGCTCAATCAGTGTTGCGTCATCAGGATCACGTGCCAATGTCGCAAAAATGCGCAAAAGTCTTTCACCAGCGACTTCGCTTTGCTCACGCATCAGGCGCGCCAGCTCAGCTCTGTCCCATGATTCGACTTCGATCTTGACGACCTCACGATTAGCCCGCTGCAAAGCGCTGGTGATGCGAAGAAGATCAGCATCATCCACGCGATCCCCAACAGCCAGACGCAAAACACCATCACGAAGTTCAAGAAGGCATAGCCCCATGGCTGTCTGGTTTGCGACAGAAACATAAAGCCGCAAAGCCTGCATCGTTAAATCTTCGCGCGCACCACCACGTCTTTTTGTAAGGTCAGTTTCCTCAAGCACAAACCCATTGCGCCGAAGAATTTCTTCAATTGTAAGATAGCGTCCCGTTGCACGGCGCATTGTTTGCTCGGCCAAAGCAAGTTCATAGTGACGGGTTTGAACCCGCTTGCCACTTACCATTTCTTGCACAGCAGTCTGTAGGATCTCGCTCATTGCGAGCCTATAGGCGACGAGACAGAATTATCATCTTCACCAGACGTCTCTGTTTCCTTATTCTCTGCTTTTTTCCCGTTTGCTAAATCTGTCAATTCGGAAACAGTCTCCAAAAGCAAGAGTTTATCTCTGTCTTCAAAAGAAACCTCAGCCTCTTTCGCCGTTATATCCATCAACCGCGCCTTCCCATCGCCCAGCTTAAATTCTCGACTAAGTTCCACCACAAACGTTGATCCATTAAAATATAAAACAGCACGATTTCCTACGGTTCCTATTAAATGAAGATTCTCCAAAGGATCATTCACAACTTTGTCATAAACAGAAGAAGAAAGAGCACCCTCAGACAAAGCCGAAACTTCCCCCGAAGCAATCATTCCTTCAAGCTCTTTGGTTGTCGGAGAAAGAGGTATCCCATGAGACGATCCCGATGACGTTTGCTTCCCAGACGAAGAAACGTAAGCCATTGCCTTAGATTGAGGGCCAAGTATCGCTTTTCCTCGAATAGGAATAACAGCAAAGCCTCTTTTTCCACTGTGACGAATGATGAGATCCGTTGAGACAATGCCTTTAATTTCAGGAGTCCACACAAGAGTCACGGGACAAGAAGCACCAGATTTAAGTTCCTCTTCAGGGAGACACCCCTGATCCAAGCGTAAAAGACCATTTTCAGGTGCAATGACCTCAATGGACAGAATTTTAATAATCTCATTACTGTCATTGACCATCAGCGCTGTACGAACAGCACGGTCTATTCCAACTTCAACTTCGCCAAAATCAACAGGCACAATATTCTTGGAGCTCAACTCAAGACCTGCCTCTTTTTGCTCCTTTGATACCGAACCACCTGTCTTACCAATAAGTTTTGCACGCGCCAAACGGCCCGAACCTTTGTGCGTCAGCATAACCTCTGCAGTCCACGCACCTGGGGCCAGAGGTGTTGTCTCCACAGATACCGAACAACGATTTCCTGCGGCGATCGTGCCTTGTTTTGTACAATCATCTAAAACAATATCGGCACGCACATTGTCATCACCGCTTGCGGTTATATTAATAAGCTTAACAGGATTGGGCGAGTTATTAACAAAAAAAACGGTTGTTCGCCGACCGATCTTAATGGCCGTTTCTCCTAAATTAATATCGCCTTTGGGCTCAACAGTTATGGCCTCCCCTACCGCTTTCCCTCCACCTGACGGTGAAAGAAAAGAGGCATCACGCGCAATTGTCACGCTTGGAAAAGAACAAACAAAAAGAAAAAAGAGGAAAACCCCGAGACTATGGAAACATACTTCTTTCATAGAATCTACCTGCCTTCCTGCGCGTACGAAGGAGCAAGTAAATCCTCAAAGGCATAAGAGAAGCCGCGCTGCAAAAGATTTTTGTCAACGAACGTTTCATCTTCATTTGACGAAGGCAAAGAAGGTGCTGCGCGAGCAGCTCTTTCTAAAATGATGTTAGATGTACTGAAAAAAGGTTTATCAACTTCAATTTCTTTTCGGTAGTCTAGCTGAATCGCAAGCTCAGGCATTCTAACAACGCGAGCGCCATCTTTATCAACAACAACAGCATCGAGCATGAGTTCTTCTATGCTATTTTTCTCAGGCGAACGCTTTCGGGACGTTACTTGCCGTTTGTCTTCCTCTTGCACATCTTCCACATCTGCAAACTTAACAACAGACGGTTTAACAAGAAGAACCAACTCCGTGTTTTTCATGACATCAGAAGCGTAGGTAGGAATAGACCCAAAGAAAGTAGGAAGCCCTTCACGATCATCTTCATCACGCGATGTCACGAGTCCGGCCAGCACCAAATTATCCCCTGGGCGCACACGTAATGTCGTTTCAACTTTACGCTCTGACGTTTCAGGAAGATCAATAATTCTACCATCTTCCATTTCTGTTTCATTCAAACTAACAAGATCTTGAATATCAATTTCCAAATAAGCCGATATAACATCATTTTCATAGGTACCATTGATGCTAACAGTAAGGCCTGTTTCAAGACTTTCAGTTGAAACCGTGTTAGCACTACTACCTGATGAAGATCCTGAAACACTTGATGCCTCACCAATCTCGGAAATATAACGCTTTTCCCCACCAACGCGAAAAACGGCATCTGACCCCGATATAAAGGTCAACTGAGGATTACTGATCGTTTGAACAATCCCCTTCGTTGCTAAAAACTCTAAGACCGTATTAGCATCAACGAGACCTGTGAGTGTAGCCCCAAGACTAACCCCCGGACTCGCTATACTGCTAAAAGCCGTTGAGCCACCAAGGGAGGTAATATTCTGCCCCAGCGCCTTAAAATTACCAACACTGAAGGTGTCCCAGTTGATGCCCGTAGAATTAGCCTTGTTAAGCACAACTTCCCAAATATAAAGCTGCATCACAATCAAAGGCCGTCCATGTCTGAGATGCGTAATATATTCCTGCACACGTTCATGACCTTCTACGTCTGCCGTGTAAATCAAATTACCGCCATGTTCATCCAAACGAACCGTTCCGCTAATAAGAGAACTGATTGTTGTAGACATCGTGTTTTTCGCTGCTGCGCCCGTACCGGTGCTATCTTTCTGCGGCATAGCTGGAAGTTCAATAATAAATGTTTCTTCTTCCTTCAGCTCCAGAAGTCCTCCGCGATAAGGGCAAAAAACCTTAGCCGACTTACATATTTTTTTGACAACCTTAGGAAGCGGGCCACTTAAGTTGGTAACGGAAACGAGCTTACCATCAAAAGAACCAACATCCCAAGAAAGAGAAACGTCTGTCCCTGCTAAAATCGCCTGCAAAGCAGCAGTAATAGGCACAGCGCTTAAATTGGTTGTCGGAATAATAATGTTGCTTGGAAGATCCTGTGTGCGCATAAGCCGCCTTTCGAGCAACCGCTTGCCGAGAGGCAATGTCACAACAGGAGGGTCTTTTTCCCCACGCACCGTTTCGTCCGGATCAGGGACCTCGGCTAGTTGAGGCAAGCGCCCTGTCGTTGGCCGCGCATCAGGAACATGCACAGCGTCGCACCCCAAAAGAGGGAGCAAAAGAACAACCAAAATGACCGCGTGAAGACGCATCAAGAAAACACCTTTTGGAATACAGACTTACACGCTTGAATTAACGGTCAGGAGAGTTGATAATTCGTTAACTTCTCTTAATTATAGAGCCTGTACTCTGTCCCGACATAGGCTAAACTAGGAGTGAGTCGCCCTGCTTTCTGTAACATACGAGGATATACCCCTTATGCGCCGCACAACAAACCACTCTTTACATGGATTTACCCTCATGGAAATAATCATTGTGATTGGCATTATTGGCTTCCTGCTGGGAGGCGTATGGATGGCAACGGCGTCTATACGGGAACAACAAAGGATTAATAAGGCCTTCAGCAACATCATGATAATCGTGCAGAATGTAAAATCCCTCTACGCGAGAACCCATGAAATATCCAGCCCCGGAAACTTTAATACGACCAATATGGTCACCGCCGGTGTTTTTCCTGAAGAAATGCTCAAAGCAGGCGTCCCCAAAAGCCTTTGGGATACAAACGTTACGCTTTCAACCAGAGTCTCGAACGCCTTCACCCTGTCTTACACTGGCCCCATTCCCAATCTGGAATGTCGCAATCTTGTTGGCAAAGCCGTTGGAACAGAGCGCGATCCCTATCTTAATAAAATTGAAACCGGTGCCCCCCCTTTTACGGGAAGTGCTTTGGATACACTAAGCGCTGCCAACACGCTTCTGGATAATTGCTCCTACATTAAATTTACATTCCGACTCAAATGACCGCAGCGCCTCCTGTCTCCTTTCTAACGGGCGCTACGGGCTTTGTTGGCGCGGCATTGGCACGGTTGCTTGAAAGTAAAGGCCATCATTTGCGACTACTTTGCCGCAAAGGCAATGATCGCCGCAACCTTGAAGGCCTTAAAAACATTGAGATTATCGAAGGTGATCTTTGCGATCCCGCCACCTATGCCACAGCCCTGACAGGCTGCGACAATTTGTTCCACGTTGCCGCCGATTACCGCATTTGGGTGCCCGATGAAGCGGCCATGAACCGCGTGAATATTGACGGCACCGAATCCTTGATGATTGCCGCCCATGAGGCAGGCATAGGAAAAATTGTATATACAAGCTCTGTTGCCACGCTCGGCATTCCCAAGGACGGAAGTCAGGGAACAGAAGACACACCTGTCGCGCTTAGTGACATGATCGGCATTTACAAACGCTCCAAATTCTTGGCTGAAGAGCTTGTCCATCGCCTTATCCGCGAAACAGGGCTTCACGCCATCATCGTCAACCCCTCTACCCCCATAGGCCCACGTGACATCAAACCCACGCCAACAGGGCGCATTATCGTTGAAGCAGCAGCAGGGAGGATGCCTGTTTATGTTGATACAGGCCTTAACATCGCACATGTCGATGATGTTGCGATGGGGCATTGGTTGGCTCTGGAAAAAGGAAAAATAGGAGAGCGCTATATTCTAGGCGGCGAAGACATGGATTTTGGCACCCTTTTGAAGGAAATAAGCGACATAACGGGAACCCCCCCCCCCTACTTCAAAATTCCACGCGCCCCGCTCTTCCCCTTGGCCTATATTGCCGAAGCTATGGCTCGTTTAACAAAGATAGAGCCTTTCATCACCGCAGATGGGCTAAGAATGTCTAAGAAGAAAATGTTCTTTTCTTCTGACAAGGCCAAAAACGAGCTTGGCTATGCACCCCGCCCTGCTAAACAGGCCCTTCAAGATGCCATTATCTGGTTTAAGGATCAGGGATATTTCTAGAGTGTGTTTGGAAAGGACGAAAAGCAGCATCATGAGCGATATTGAAACGCCTAGTGGAAAAAACGAAGAAACAGAAAATTTTCCTGTCGCACGCTTTGTTCGTGCCACGCTTCAACCTCATGTTATGGCATTTTATACCTTTGCACGCGCCGCCGATGACATCAGTGACAACCCGCTTTTAGAACCAGAAGACAAAATTAAAAGGCTTGATGCTTTTGCTACGGCACTTCTCGATAAAAATGATAACTCTATTTTAAGCGTTATCCCTCTGCGTGAAAGCCTGCAGAAAACAAAGGTCACAGCACAACATGCGCTTGATCTTTTAACTGCCTTCAAACGTGATGCAACAAAACTGCGTTATGAAAACTGGGACGAGCTTTTGGATTACTGCCGCTATTCGGC
>DOBW01000211.1 GCA_003504035.1 Rhodospirillaceae bacterium
TTGGCCAAAAACTCGGATTTGCTTCGGTTTGCAAAATCAGCCTGCTCCTTAGCTGCCAAAAGATCCAGCTCGGCGCGGCGACGTTCGGTAATATCAAACATCGTACATTCAAAATGAATGATGTCACCAAGCGTATCGCGCACCGCAAGGCCGGTCATATTAACCCAAACAGCCTCACCGTTTTGCTTGCGCACTTCAGCTTCTTTGTCCTGTTGAGACGTTTCCTGAAGCAAGCCAACCCAATCATTCCTGACATGTGAATCCACAAAAAGCTGTCCATGCAAATCAGGCTGCACCAAAAGTAATTCTTGGGCATTATCATAACCAAGCATTTGGGCCATGGTGCGATTAGCATTTACCCATTCACCTGAAGGCGCAATCTGGCAAATACCAATGGCTGCATTTTCAAAAATAGCGCGGTATTTTTGTTCGCTTTCACGCAACGCGCGCGCCATTTTTTCTTCATCATTCATCTGACGAGAAAGTTTTTTATTCGCCGTTTGAAGATTTTGAGCAAGTGTTGTTGCCTGCTTGTTATGTGTGCTTGTCAAACTAAGATGAAAAATGAGCGCAATCACCGTTGCCGCCGCAACGACCAACGGAATAAAAGAGATCTGCTGGAAATTATCGAAAATTCTGGCCTCAATAACCAAATATGTCACAAGAACAATAAGCCCAGCCACAATCGCGCCCACAGCTAATTGGCGCAAAGCTTTAACAGGGATTAATTGGGTTGTGTTATTAATATCCATCACACTGAACAAAAACATTCCCTCCCTTTTTGCCTTAAGACTGCTAAAATCACGTTAACTTGGCCAGAATAGGCTTTAACGCCCATGTGTTTTGACACAATTCCGGCCTGCATTTTTGGCGCGATACAGAGCCTGATCGGAACGATGAAGTAAATCATCAATAGAGTTATCTTTTGGCTTTAAATTAGCAACACCAAGACTTGTTGTGCAGTGAATCTCTTTTCCGGCAACCTTCATAGGCGTTTCGGCTATATGGACCAAGATGCGCTCAGCCACTTCCTTGGCCGCACCCAATTCCGTTTCCGGAAGAAGAATAGCAAACTCCTCTCCACCAATACGGCCCATAATGTCCGACTCGCGCAAACTCTCGAGCCCTGCACGTGTCAGCATCTCTAAAACGGCATCGCCCGTTGCGTGGCCAAAACTGTCGTTTATTTTTTTGAAATGATCCAAATCCATCATAATCACGGATAAATCACGCCCGAAACGCCGTGCGCGCCGCACCTCTTGCTCAGCTTGAAACATGAAATGGCGCCGATTGCTAAGACCTGTCAGAGAATCTGTATTGGCCTGATAGAACAGCTCTGCTTCCAGTTTTTTGCGTTCAGAAATATCATTCATCGAAAATAAGATAGCTGACTCTCCAGCATATTCCATCAAAATAGCAGCGATTTCAGCTGTAAAGACACGACCTTGTGCCGTACGCAATTGAGCTTCAATCTCGCGCACATCGTGAACAGAATCGACAAGCTTATATATTTTTTCTTGCTCATGAGGATCAACAAAAAAATCTTGCGCATGTGCTTTCAAGAGAGGCCCTGCGCTTTGCTGAAGCAAAAGACAAGATTTACGATTAACAAAAATAATGCGCCCATCGTACCGCCGTGAAATATAAACAGGCACCGGAAGGGTTTCCAGCAACGAGCGCAAAACCTGCTCATTGCCAAGTAAAACCTGCTCTAAAGCAACTTGCGCACCAATGTCGAACGTACTGATTTGAACGGCGGGTTGCCCATGCCAATCTATGGCGCGGCGTGTTGTAGAAAGCCAAATTTCCTTTCCGTCACAACGAACGCCGCGTGTGCGAGAAATCTGGGACATTTTCTTTCCACGAATAAGCGCATCGTAATCTTCTTCAACCTCTGGCCAAATATCGAGCGGATAGAGCGACCGAATAAGAGGCAAGTCCAAAATTTCTTCAGGCGCTTTATAACCATAGAGTTTGGCAAAAGACGCATTGGCATAAAGAGGCTTAAAATTGCTGTGAACAAGAATGCCTTGCACAGCATTTTCGATCATGTCTCGAAAATTGGGAAGACCAACATCATCTTCGCGCCGCCCTAAACGGCGCCGCTCAGCAGAAGGCGTGGGGGTCGGTTTCTTTTTCATAACAAATAGTTTATATCAAATTGGTTCTGTTAGAAGAGTCTTTATTTTGGTTTATTTACCTAATTCTCTAATCGTTACGTCACAAGCTTTGGATATCTGTTTATAGGCATTATTGGACCCTTTCAGGCTTACCTCATCCGAAACCTTCTCGCCGGAAGACGTTTTTCCCTTAATAATCACGCTATAATCCTTGCGCAAAGCATGTGTCAAAGCACGGTCCGTTGCCGAATTCCACGCCCAAGCCGTGTCCGCTTTGGTAAAAAGGTTAAAGGTTTTTCCATCCGCCTTAAAAGCAACATCACTGGATGGCTTAAACTTCGTTCCAATAGAATAGCTCACCACATCATACGCGCTTTCAGCGGGACGATGCGTAATCATAAGCACAACCTTGCCACGCTTGTTTCCTCCTTTTTTCTTTCGAGGGGGCTGGGCCGTTAATGTCATATAACAGACGGGCGCTTTTCCCTCATAAAGAAGGTAGGTTTGCCAATAACCAAACTTGCCCAAACTCTTAGGCGTTGCGCCTTGAGCCGAAGAAGAAACCAAAAAACAAACGGTAACCACAAGGGTTGCTAGGAAAGGAGATTTTTTCATGTGCGCACGATAGAAAAAAGCGGCCATTTATGCAAATTTAGGACTTAACCAGAAGATTTTCCTTAGTTTTCTTGTCTGGTGCCTTTCCCTCTATAATGATAGGAAGCAACATTCCCTCTGGCGTAATAAGGGGCTGCAAGGATGGCGCCAAAGATTTAAGCATCTGAGCAGATAGTGCGCTTGTGAACTTATAATTAGCTGCTTTTTCTCCGGCAACATGCGCGGTTACCGCACCAAAGAAACGATCACCAATAAAAAAGGCTATTGTTCCCGTGCGATTGACAACACGTGAGGAGATGAGGTGATGGTGGGGACCATATTCCTCATAACGATGATCTCCTGTTCCCGTTTTTGCACCGACAACCAAGGGCTGGCCGATCACATCAACATAGGCCCCGCGCAAACGCCGCGCTGTTCCCTTTTCAGCAACTTCTGTCATGGCGGCACGAATAACGCGCGCAACAGCAGGATCTAAAACACGCTCACCGCCTTTCTCGTTAGGCTTGATAATTGTTTCGTAGGGTGTTCCTTTTGCAAAATGAAGTCCTTCTATACGTCTCATCGGACGGCGCACACCATCATTTAAGAGAATACCAACAAGCTCAACTAGCGCCGCCGGACGATCAGCCGAGGTCCCAATAGCCGTAGCCAAAGACGGCACCAATCTTTCAAAAGGATACCCAAGACGCGCCCAGCGTTTTTGAATGCGCATAAAAGCATCTTGCTCAAGCAAAATGCGGATACGCGTATCCTGAGCTTTTTTCTTACCCGAGCGCAAAAGCCAAGCATAACTTTCAAGACGTGCAACATGGCTTCGCGCCAACAGTTTTTTATCAGAAGCTTTAGAATGGGCTAGTTTATAACTTACAAGCCATAGTTCTAAAGGGTTAATGCCAGTGATATAACCTTGATCAACAAGTGCATAACGATCAGGTGGATATTTTCTAAAAAGTTCTTTAAGTTTTTCTTTTTTTGTTTCTTTTTTGAAAACATTCTTCATATAAGCAACATAAGCTTTAAATTTGGCCTTCGGACGAATGGCACGAAAAAGAATTGTCCTTGCATTCATGCCTTTTCGCGTACGAGCAGTTACTTTTTCTAAAATTTCATCAGAAGACAAGCCTTTATAAAAACGCATAAAGCGTTTCAGAAAAACGGCCCCTTCTTTGTAGGCATAACGTTCAAG
>DOBW01000118.1 GCA_003504035.1 Rhodospirillaceae bacterium
CCGAGAATGAACGCGTGGATCAGCTTGCAAGGGATGGTGTGGAAAGTGTGCGGTAGGGGTCTATTTGTTGGTTATATCAAAATTGTAATGAGCCAGACCTTCTAAGATACCTTTTGCATAGGTGTTTTCTGCAAAATAGACCCGCTCCAGATTTTTTAATTGTTCCTTCAACTCGGGGCTGTAATTACCGACAACAATGGCAGACGTGTTGCCTCCCATCATGTCGGCGTCATTGCCTGAGTCTCCTGCTACGAAAAAGTTTTCAAGAGGAAGATTCCATTTGTGGGCAAGGTAACGGATAGCGTGGCCTTTGGAGGCTCTGACGGGTAAAACATCAAGAAAGGCATTGTGAGAATAAACAAGATTTACGCGCAATTTCAAACTACGCAAAAGGCGGTATATTTCCTTTATTTTGGGCATTTGCTCCGGATTTACATTGTAACTTAGCTTATACTCACGTTGGTTTTCTTCGCTTTGTAGCGTAAGTCCAGGGAGTGCGGATAAAGCCGAGGCAACAATATCACGCCGCCAAGAATGATGAATATAGTTTGACCATCCATGATCGCAAAGCAAACTTGATCCATAGTGGATTTCGGTTCCTACCGAAGTAATAAGGAAATTTGGTAAAGGGACATTCCACTGTTTAAGAATTTCAATTGTACTTTCCAGTGTGCGTCCTGTTGCAATTCCAAAAGTTATAGATTGGTTGTTTTTGTTTATCCAAGCCAAGAGTTCCTTGAGGCTTTTTTTATTTCCCAGAAGCGTGTTGTCTATATCGCTTACAAAGACTTTTTTGGTTGATGGCAGCGGACAGCCCCGTCCTTGCCTTGAAAAGGATCTTTGGCGGCGCCATTGTTTGCGCTCACGGTGTAAGAGGCTTTTGACAGCTTTCATATATTTGGAGACATGACCATTCCAGCTATAGTGACGTGCTACGCCAGTGAGACCTCTTCTAGACCATAGACGCCATTGTTTACGGTCAGATAATATTTGTTTTAAGGCTTCAGAAATAGCTTTGGTGTCCAAAGGATCAACGAGGAGGCCGCTACGCAAATTTTCTACGATATCTTTGGGGCCGCCATCTTCTGTGGCGACAAAAGGCAGGCCACTGGCGGCTGCTTCAATTAAGGTAAGGCCGAAAGGTTCGGATAAAGCGGGATTGATAAAAACCCCGCGACGACGGAAGGCTAGCCGATATAATTCCGGCACATCTTCGGGCTTGTGTTGTTTGGGGATCGCAACTTTCCCCCACAAATTGTAACGATCAATATCAAGCAGCAAATCAGAAAGAACCTTTCTCTGATCTTCTTCCATCTCGCGAATATCCTCGCGATTGCCTGCTATGATGACGAGATTGGCTAATTCTTGTAACTCCTTATTCTGACCATAGGCTGTCATTAGGCCTTGTAGGTTTTTGTTTTTAACAGGTCGGCACAGGGCTAAAATCATAGGCTTTTCAGGGCGTTTAAGAAACGGATCTGTCATACCTAAAATTTGATGGTCGATTTGTCTATGTGTGGGGGGTGAAAAACGTGAAAAGTCAATCCCAGGAGGAATGACGGCACAACGTTGAGGGCTGTCATTTTGATATAAGCCATATTGTTGAACAATTTCTTGATGTGTGCTTGTTACCAGTAAAGAGGCGCGTGCTAGAATCTCTTCTTCTATAGCGATGCGGTGTGGGAGGTTAAATTTACGATCAATGGTTTGAGGATTAGACCCATTGGCTATCAATGCCTCGCGTTTTGTTAGGCCAAGAGAATGACTTGTGTGAATCTGGGGAATTCCTAGAATCTGGGAAAGCTGCTGTCCAACATAGCCAGCATCAGCGTAGTGTGTATGAATAATATCGGGTAAACGCTCTTGTTGGCATAAATGGTGTAGGCAGCGATCAACAAGTTGATCAAGGTGAGGCCAAAGATGTTCTTTTTTCAAATAGCGCCGAGGTCCACAGGGAATGCGTAGGATACATGCCTTCTCGCCGATTTCTTCTTTGGGTTGAGCGTAATCTGAAGAAACTGTTTTATCGTCAATGAGACGGGTTAATAAATCCACCTGTTCAATTTCAGGGTGGCGGGCTAATGTGCGTGCCAGTTCGATAACATAAGTGATTTGGCCACCTGTATCGGCATCACGTCCCAATTCCAACTCATGACCTCGAATGAGGCCATGGACACTAATCATTAAAACATATAATGGATTTTCGAGCTTACTTTTACGCTTTGTCATTTTCTCTTTACTGTTCCGAAAGTCGGAAGATGGGCGAGCAAGAAGACGCTTAGGGTCATTTTGCTGAAAAGCAAGGGCATCGCCGAACTGGCCGCATTATGGCCTTTTGGTGATGAAAAGGCAAATTATAAGCTTTTTCAATGCGTTAAAATCAAATAATCATCTAAAGTATGAGCTTTTGGTTTAAAAAGTTCAAATAATTTAGCCTGTTATTTTATCGAATCAGGTTGTTCAGCCACTGAGTCGGCGCTACTTTCCGCCCATCTTTCCATGACAGAAGGGGGCAAGACGATGACGACAACAGAAAAATGGGTCTATTCGTTTGGTGATGGCAAGTCGGAAGGGCGTGCGGAAATGCGCAATCTTCTTGGCGGCAAAGGTGCAGGCCTTGCAGAGATGAGCAATCTCGGCCTACCGGTTCCTCCCGGTTTTACGATTACCACGGAAGTATGCACCTATTATTACGGGAATGAACAAACCTATCCAGCAAGCCTCAGGTTCGAGGTTGCGACTGCCTTGCAAGAAATAGAAAAGAGCGTTGGTACTATTTTTGGTGATGCCACCAATCCGCTTCTGGTTTCTGTTCGCTCTGGTGCACGGGCGTCCATGCCTGGCATGATGGATACCATTCTCAATCTGGGGCTGAATGATGAGACGGTTAAAGGTCTCGCTGCGCGTAGTGGTGATGCGCGTTTTGCTTATGATAGCTATCGCCGCTTTATTCAGATGTATAGCTCGGTTGTTTTGGAAATCCCGATGCATAAGTTTGAAAGCGTTATTGATGACGTTAAGCGGCAGCAAGATTATACCCAAGATACCCAGCTCACAGCCGAAGATTGGCAGAGAGTCATCACATCCTATTTCGAGGTTGTAGAACAAGCGATTGGCAAACCTTTTCCACAAAAAGTAGAAGATCAACTTTGGGGCGCCGTGGGCGCCGTTTTTGGTTCTTGGATGAACCAACGCGCTATTACCTATCGCCGTCTGAACGAGATTCCTGCAGCATGGGGTACGGCGGTGAATGTTCAGGCCATGGTTTTTGGTAATATGGGCGAAGATTGTTGTACTGGTGTTGCCTTTACGCGCAATCCGTCAACGGGTGAAAACGCTTTTTACGGCGAGTATCTTATCAACGCGCAAGGTGAGGATGTCGTGGCTGGCATTCGTACGCCGCAGCATTTGACCATTAAGGCACGGTCTGAAAATGGCTCGGACCTTCCGTCTATGGAAGAATCCATGCCGGATGTTTTTGGGCAGCTTAATGATGTGCGGCTTAAGCTAGAGAAGCATTATCGTGACATGCAGGATTTGGAGTTTACAGTTCAGCAAAGCAAGCTTTACATGCTGCAAACGCGTACGGGCAAGCGTACAGCACCGGCGGCGCTTAGGACAGCCGTAGAAATGGTTTCTGAAGGCCTGATTACAAAAAAAGAGGCGATTAACCGGATTGATCCAGCGTCTCTTGATCAGTTGCTTCACCCCACACTTGATCCCAAGGCCGAGCGCAATCTGGTTGCCAAGGGTCTGCCTGCTTCTCCGGGGGCGGCTTCGGGTATTGCGGTGTTCTCGGCAGACGAGGCCGAAATCATTGCGAATAAGGGCGAGAAAGTTATTCTCTGCCGCATTGAAACCAGCCCCGAAGATATTCACGGTATGCATGCTTCTGAAGGCATTGTGACTAGTCGAGGTGGCATGACCAGTCATGCGGCTGTTGTCGCGCGGGGGATGGGACGNNGGGGTATGGGACGCGCTTGTGTGGCGGGTGCGGGTGAGCTGCATATTGATTATGCCAACAAGCAAATGGAAGCGCGTGGTGTCACCATCAAGCAAGGCGATGTCATCACGATTGATGGTTCGAAAGGCGAGATTATGCTCGGTGAGGTCGCTACGCTTCATCCTGAATTGTCGGGTGATTTCTCAACACTTATGAGCTGGGCAGATTCTGTGCGGACCTTGAAAGTGCGTGCCAACGCGGAAACAGAGCTTGATACCCGTACGGCGCTCAAATTTGGCGCTGAAGGAATTGGTCTTTGTCGCACAGAGCATATGTTCTTTGACGAAAACCGTATCATTGCGGTACGTGAAATGATTATCGCCGATGATGAAACAGGACGCAGGGCGGCTTTGGACAAACTTTTGCCGATGCAGCAAAAGGATTTTGAAGAGCTGTTTACTATTATGGATGGCTTGCCCGTGACCATCCGGCTTCTTGATCCGCCATTGCACGAGTTTCTGCCCAAGAGCGAAAGCGAAATGGAAGCTGTCGCCAAAGCGGCGGGAACGGATGTGGCCAAGGTGAAGCGCCGCGCCCAAATGCTGCACGAGTCAAACCCGATGCTTGGGCATAGAGGTTGCCGTTTGGGCATTTCTTATCCTGAGATTTATGAAATGCAGGTTCGTGCGATTTTTGGCGCTGTCTTGGCTGTGAAAAAACTAGGCAAGACTGTCTTGCCAGAAGTCATGATCCCGCTTGTGGCCAGTAAGCGAGAAATTGATCTTCTTGAGGCCATGGTGCGCCGCGTTGCAAAAGAGTCAATGGACACGGCAGGGACGAGCTTTGATTATCTTGTTGGAACGATGATTGAGCTGCCTCGTGCCGCGCTTCGGGCGGATGAGATTGCCAAAACAGCCGAGTTCTTCAGCTTTGGCACGAATGATCTAACACAAACAACCTTTGGGTTGAGCCGTGATGATGCGGGTAATTTCTTGCCTGATTATTTGCGCGAAAATGTTCTTGAGCACGATCCTTTTGTAACGCTCGATCAAGAAGGTGTGGGTGAGCTGATTAAAATTGCTGCCGAGCGTGGCAAATCTACTCGCAGTGACATCAAGCTTGGGATTTGCGGTGAGCATGGTGGTGATCCCGCCTCGGTCAAGTTCTGTCACCGTGTTGGGCTGAATTATGTGTCTTGTTCGCCCTACCGTGTGCCTATTGCGCGCCTTGCCGCTGCACAGGCCGCGATTGAGACTGAGGCGGATCTTACCGCCCGTAAGAATGCCGCCTAAAAACTTATGCGCAATCTTATCAGGTTGGGCTGCAAATTGCTTTTATCTGCGCTTCGCTTGCGCACGTACCAAGATGACGGGGTTTTTAAAATCTTAGCCCCTACTTACATCTTATTGTTTTCTGCGCCAGAAGTAATCCTTCCCAATCTCGCACAAAACGTGGGGTGTCGAAAAGGGGCAGAGAGGTGTTTTTCTTGCCCAAATGATTTTCTAGCGCTTTCCGTTTGTCCTTATTCCGCATCAGATCGAGACATAGCGCCTTATATTCCTCCAGCCCTTTTGTCACGAGCTGCGGTAGCTCGGCTGCGCTCAGCAGACTTGCGGCCACGCGGGAGATGAAACTCTTTCCGGCCATTGTCACCACGGGCGTGCCCGCCCAGAGCGCATCGCTGGTGGTTGTGTGGCCCCCAATAGGGAAAGTATCTAATGCTAGATCGACATGCTCATATCGTGCAAGATGCTCGTCCAACGGTAGGGGGGGGGCGAAGAAAAGCCGCGTTGGATCAATGCCACTCTCTTGTGCATGGGCCTTCAAATTTTCACAAGCTTCATCATTGGAAGCGTAAAGCCAAAGAATTGAACCCGACTCTTCACTCAGCAAATTGCACCATATATCAAAGACTTCCGGTGTGATCTTGTAGCTTTGGTTGAAGCTTGCGAGAACCAGTTTATCTTCCGGCAAGCCACAGGCTTTTTTGTTTTTTGGAGCCGCTATTTCTTTTTGGCGATCATTGATTTGATAGGTGTTGGGAAGTCGCCAAACTTCTTCGGTGAAGTGTTTTTCTTTGCCTTCAGGGATCGTAATCGCATCGCCCACAAAGGCATCGATAAAGGGAGCTCCTGTTGTTGCCGGAAAGCCTAGCCAATGGAGCTGAAGCGGTGCAGGCCGATAGGCGAGGATATCCAGCCTCCCGCCCGTTGTGTGGCCTTTCAGATCAACAAGAATGTCAATTTCATCTTCGCGAATCCGCGTTGCGCATTCTTGAGGTGTCAGGGCGTTTAGCTCAATGAAATGGTCGGCCTCGCGGCGCAGGCGTGCTCTGATTTTCGAGCCATCATCAACCCCATAGCTATATGCAAAGACCTCGAAATGCGTGCGATCATGAAGCGTGAAAAGCTCCGCTATAAGCCAAGCCGTGGCATGGGCATGAAAGTCCGAGGAAAGATAACCAATGCGTTTTCGTGCATGGGCGTAAGGTGGCGGTGCAGGTAGGGCGGGTAGGTGGCCTAAATTCTGGGCTATAAAACGTTCAGCCGATTCTTTTTGCAAGTCCGGATCATCAAATAACAAAGCCGTAATGTTTGGCGGAAATGAAGAGGTTGGCTCTGTTTCTTCATCCCAAATACAAAGTTGTCGACAGGCAAAAAGATATTGACCTTTGCCTTGCGGATTATTGGGCCTCAGAGACAACGCTTTGCGCCAATATGTGATGGCCTGCGTGAGCTGGCCGTTTTTTTGTGCAAAGCGAGCCAGCGCCTCCCATATCTCGGGGCGCTCAGGGTGGTGGCGGGCGGCTCCTTCCAAAAGGCCAGTGGCTTCTTCGCGCTCTTTGGCTTTTGGGCTTGTTCCCAGAAGGCGGGCGAGGTTGAAGGTCACTTCCATCCATGCCGGATGAGCCAAAAGGGCACGGCGATAAAGGCTGATAGCGCGGGGGATATCCTTTGTTTGCTCGGCAATATGGGCTCCAAGTTGCAGAATGTTGTGGTCTTTGGGTGTGACGCGCAGGGCTGCTTTGACGGCTTTGTCAGCCGCTTCAATCTCGCCCGTGCGCACGAGGCTCATTAGGCGTAGGAATCGTTGTTTAGCGGCTTGCGACAAATAAAATCCTAATCTGTTGCACTCTATTTTTTTACTAGGGTCTGCACTCATAATTAACGTGGGTTCTGGCCCTAGCCTGTTGCACTTCATTTTTTAACTCGTTACATTGTGCGGCAGTCCTTTCATAATCACAAGCCCATGCTTATTAACCTCGGAATCGTTTTTATCCTTCTCTTGCTCAATGGCTTTTTTGCGATGTCCGAGCTTGCGCTTGTTTCCGCGCGCCATGGCCGTCTGAGCAAAATGGCGCAAGAGGGCAAAACGAAAAGAAAAAGAAAAGGCGCGCGGCTGGCTTTAGACCTAGCCAATGATCAAGCCTCCTTTCTTTCCATTGTCCAAATCGGTGTCACGCTCAACAGCATTCTGGCTGGCGCTTTTTCGGGAGCGGCTCTGGCTGAGCCATTGGGCGTGTTTTTGAATGAAATCCCTCATCTTGCACCACATGGCCAGCAGATAGCCTTCATTCTTACTGTTACTCTTGTCAGTTATTTCAGTTTGGTTGTGGGTGAACTTGTGCCCAAGCGCATAGGTCTGTCTTACGCTGAAGCCATAGCGGTACGTGTGGCTTGGGTTATGCATTTTCTGGCTTTTCTTATAGCGCCGGCTGTTTGGCTTTTAAAACTGTCAACGGATTTTCTTTTGAAGCTTTTGGGACTTAATGGCGCACGCGAGGCGGATGTAACGGAAGACGAGGTCAAAGATCTCATAGAAGAAGGCACACAATCAGGCGCGATTATGCCAGCCGAGAAAGATATGCTCGATGGTGTTATGCGCTTAAGCGACCGGAATGTGCGCCGTTTGATGACGCCAAGAATAGATCTTGTTTGGCTTAGTGCAGACGCTTCTTACGAAGAAAACAGAGAAACCATTTTAGAAAGTGGGTATAGCCGCTTGGTGTTGGCGCGCGGTGATCTGGATGAAGTTGTTGGTATTGTTTATGCCAAGGATGTTTTAGGTGCTTTGATGCGCAACAGGAAGATAGATCTTGAGGGGCTTGCCCATGAGGCTTTGCTTATTCCTGATTCAACATCCGTTTTACGTCTTCTCGATCAGTTTAAGAATAGTGGCCAGCATTTGGCTGTTGTCATTGATGAATATGGTAGTGTTGAAGGCTTGGTGACATTAACCGATGTGCTCGAGGCTATTGTTGGTGATTTGCCTGAAAATGGTCATGAAGATGATGAAAAGCCCGTGCAGCAGGAAAATGGAAGTTGGCTTTTTGATGGGATGACACCCATTGATGAGGTTGAGGCACTGATTGGGATGAAAAATCTGTGTGAAGGCGATGATTTCCATACGTTGGCAGGATTTATGATCGATAAGCTGGAAAACCTTCCTGTGGTGGACGACAGCCTTTTGTGGAATGGGGTATGTTTTAATGTTACAGAAATGGAAGGCCGCCGCATTAAGCAAGTCGCCGTCGTCTGTCGTCCTGTATCGGGAGAAAAATTATGAATCTTAAATCAGTTCTCGTTGTTGCCCTCGTTGCGCTAATTGGCGTTTGGGCTGGGCAGTCGCTTAACCATTCCTCACAAAAGGAGGCAAAAGCTGAAACAGCGTTTGATCGTGTGATGCGCACCCAAACGTTGCGGTGTAGTTATATTGTTTGGCCGCCGGAGTTTGAGGTTGATCCTGTTTCGGGCAAAAAAGGGGGTATTGCTTATGATGTTATTACAGAGGCCACAAAGCGCCTCAACTTAAAAATTGATTGGATTGAAGAAGTCAATTTCTCGACAATGTCGGAAGGATTTAAAACGGATCGCTATGATGCCTTATGTTTTTCTCTTTATCGTGATAGTCCGCGTGCAAGCTGGGCTGAAATGACGGTGCCTTTTTATTATTCAGGGCAGGGGGCCTTTGTTCGCCAAGACGACAATAGATTTTCGGCAGATAATTTGGCGGCTATCAATGATCCCAGTGTGACGATTGCGACAATTGATGGTGAAATGTCGGCTATTATTGCGCGGCGTGATTTTCCAAAGGCCAAAACAATTTCTTTGCCTCAGAATAGTTCGGTTGCCGAAGCACTGATGAATGTGACAACCAAAAAGGCGGATATTACTTTTGTGAATGTGAATGTGGCAGCTCTTTTTGATCGCGCGAGTCCAAATCTCATCAAAAATCTGGATGTTGAGCGTCCGCTGGTCTTGTTTTCCCATGCCATGGCGTTCAAAAAAGGCGAGCATTCCCTTAAGAGCATGTTCGATATTGTGATTGAAGAAATGCATAATCAGGGTGTCATAAGAAACATCTTGAAGCGCTATCAGATTGCGCAAGGCAGCTTTTTTCAGGTCGCGCAGCCTTATGCACCGTTAAAGTAGTTTTTAACGTTGAATAGGGCTTTTATATCAGAATGAGAAATGGTGCCGGCAGAGAGG
>DOBW01000116.1 GCA_003504035.1 Rhodospirillaceae bacterium
TTGTCTTCAAAGAATACCCTATTCTTGGGACGACCTCGATGAACGCTTCCAAAGCAGCTTTGGCTAGCGTCAAACAAGGAAAATACTTAGCGTTCCATGAAGCCCTCATGGACGCAAAGGGGCGCCTTACAGAAAAAAATATTTTCCGGACCGCTGAAGATATCGGACTTGATATCGACAAGCTTAAAAAAGACATGGAGAGCAAAGAGGTTAAAGATGCGCTTGAAGCAAACCGCAAACTTGGAAAGAAAATCGGTGCACGCGGCACACCAAGCTTTGTCATTGGAGACAAACTCTATCCTGGCGCCCTACCCGTTGACCAAATGAAAGAGCTGATCGCCAAAGAGCGCGAAGCCTTGAAGAAATAAGAAAGAAGAAACTGTGAGTGATAAACCGCATATATTAGTTCTCAACGGACCTAACCTCAACACGCTTGGTGTGCGTGAGCCGGAGATTTATGGCCACAAGACCCTCGCCGATGTTGAGGCTTTATGCGGGCAAATGGCCTCCCAGCTAGGCCTCACCGTCACATGCCGCCAAAGCAATCATGAGGGCGAGCTTGTTACATGGATACAAGAAGCCTATGGTTCGGCTTCCGGCATTGTGATTAATGCAGGTGCTTATACGCATACCTCCATTGCCATTCACGATGCGTTAAAAATGACGGGACTTCCTGTGATTGAAGTTCATATCTCGAACGTTTTTGCGCGCGAGACTTTCCGTCATCACTCTTACATATCACCCATTGCACGTAGCGTTATTTGCGGATGCGGCATTGATGGCTACGGCCTTGCTTTGCGCACCTTAGCTAAAGGAAAAGAACATGAGTAATTTTGATCTGGATATAAAATCAATTCGTGAGCTGGCCGACCTTCTCTCTGAGACAGGCCTAAGCGAAATTGAATACGCCGAAGGTGAAAAACGTATTCGCTGTGTGCGCCATAGTGAATCCGCTTCTTGCGTTCAAATTGCAGCGCCAGCGCCTGCACCGCAAGCCGCCACCACAGATGAAGCCGCTTTATCTGGCACGCCTGTTCCAGCGCCTATGGTTGGCACGGTCTATATGGCCGCTGAACCAGAAGCCGCACCCTTTGTCAAAGCAGGCGACAGCGTTCAAGAAGGCGACACGCTCCTTATTATCGAAGCCATGAAGGTTATGAATCCTATCAAGGCTCCGAAAAGTGGAAAAATTGCAGAAATTCTGGTTTCAGATGCTCAACCTGTCGAGTTTGGTGAAACCCTTCTTACCATCAAATAAACATAAGGAAGACCGACCTTGTTCGAGAAACTCCTTATCGCCAACCGAGGCGAAATAGCCCTTCGAATCCACCGCGCTTGTCGCGAGATGGGAATACGTACCGTTGCCGTCCACTCCACAGCGGACAGCGATGCCATGCATGTTCGGCTCGCCGATGAAAGTGTGTGCATTGGCCCACCAGCAGCGCGTGAAAGCTATCTCAATATTCCGTCCATTTTGACAGCCGCCGCGCTGACGGGTGCCGATGCCATTCATCCGGGTATTGGCTTTATGTCAGAAAACGCTACTTTTGCGGAGATGGTTGAAGAGCATGGCTTTTCTTTTATTGGCCCAACAGCAGAACATATCCGCATGATGGGCGATAAAATCACAGCCAAGAAAACGGTCAAGGATTTGGGACTTCCAACGGTTCCGGGATCGGCAGGCGGCGTACCAACGATAGACGAAGCACGTGAAGTCGCAAAGGAAACGGGCTATCCCGTTTTGATCAAAGCATCAGCAGGCGGCGGCGGCAAAGGCATGAAAGTCGCCAAAAATGCAGAGCAGCTTGAAGAATCTTATAACTTCGCCCGCGCCGAAGCACGCGCCGCTTTTGGCAATGACGAAGTTTACATGGAAAAATATCTGGGCAAACCGCGCCATATTGAAGTCCAACTTTTGGGCGACACACATGGTAACGCCGTTCATTTCGGTGAGCGCGATTGCTCTTTGCAACGTCACCACCAAAAAGTTATAGAGGAAGCGCCCTCGCCCGGCCTCAATGCCTCTGAACGTGAAAAAATTGGCGCGATTGCCGCAGGCGTTGTTCAAAAAATGGGCTATCGCGGCGTAGGCACGATGGAGTTTTTGTATGAAGATGGTGAGTTCTATTTCATTGAAATGAATACACGGCTTCAGATCGAGCACACCATTTCAGAAATGATTACAGGTATTGATCTGGTGCGCGAACAAATCCGCGTTGCTGCGGGCCTGCCTTTATCGCATAAGCAGGAAGATATTATCTGCGGCGGCCACGCCATTGAGTGCCGCATTAACGCCGAAGATGCCGAAACCTTTATGCCCTCACCGGGAAAAATTAAAGGTTTTCATCCTCCGGGGGGTCTGGGCGTACGCGTCGATAGTGCGCTTTACGAGGGCTATACCATCCCACCCTATTACGACAGCATGATTGCCAAACTGATCGTGCATGGCACAAGCAGGAATGAGTGCCTCCTGCGTCTGCGCAGGAGCCTTGAAGAGTTCGTCATCGGCGGCGTTAAAACAACCCTTCCCCTGCATCGCCGCATCATCAGCGAACAAGAATTCCTCAATGGAAATTACGACATCCATTGGCTGGAAAATTTTCTGGGGCTTTGATAATTTTTTATTTCAAGCAGTTACACCGCCGCGTTTGGCGGTCTCTTTGGGATTATAAGGCTTAATTTTTTTCACCTGTGCGGTGATTTTGCGCTTCGCGAGTTGCGTCCAAAACGCTCCTGAACGTCGCATTTTGTCGAACCAACGGTTCGACAATCATATTCTTCCAGCCAATATAAAAGCCCCCAAGAGGGGGCTTTTATAT
>DOBW01000202.1 GCA_003504035.1 Rhodospirillaceae bacterium
GCGCAGAGTAGTCACCCCAAAAACGGGCGTGCGCAAGCGAAATTTGTCGGAAAGTGATTTGCAGCCATAGGGAATTCTTAAGTGGAATGACTATAGCCTATTGGCGCGCCTTAAATTTAGCGCTATGGTGGGTTTTCCCTTTCTCTCAACTCAATCAGGAAGGATTCCCGATGCGTACTTTATTTCTTTTTAGTCTTGTCCTTTTCTCTCTTGCTCCTCTTTCGCTACAAGCCGGTCAGCTCTCTTCCATGGAAGGTAAGGGCAAATGGATGTCTTCAGAATGTAAAGCCCCTGTAGCTCCTTCTTCTGTACCAAAGGATTCTGAAACGCCTGCGAATGATCTTAATACGGCTGTGGCAGCTCATAATACTTTTGTTGAAGAAGCCAAAGTCTATATGGACTGCATTAGCAAGGAAGCCGAACATGATGCGGCAACAATGAGCCAGCTCATCATTGACGAGGCGTCTAAAAAACTCATGAAAATGCAAAACGATATCAAGAAATCAGAAGACTCCTTGCCCAAGAAGCCAGAAGGTCAATAAAAACTTTTTTTTGTGTCGCGCATAACCCACGTTAATTATGAGGACAGGCCCTAACATGTCAGACAGCTTGAAACTTGCCTTACTACAATTAAACCCCATCATGGGCGATATCACAGGCAATATGACCAAGCTAAGTAAGGCATGGCAAAAGGCACGAGAAGAGGGTTGTGATATTGTCATAACGTCCGAGCTTTTTCTGACAGGCTATCCTCCTCAAGATTTTGTTCTTAAACCACGCATTCATAAAATCCTTCGCAGATCCGTTGAAGAACTGGCTCGTGAAACAGCTTCAGGTCCTGCCATTCTTCTGGGCACGCCATGGAAAGATGAAACGGGTTTGTATAATGCTGCGCTTCTTCTTGAGGGCGGCCAGATCATAGCTCAGACCTATAAGCACGAACTTCCTAATTACGGTCCTTTTGATGAAAAGCGCGTTTATCAAAAGGGCAAACTTCCTAACGTTATGCTCTGGCGAGATTGTCGTTTAGGTGTAATGCTGTGCGAAGATATGTGGAACGAAGAAGTCTCCAGACATCTGGCCGCACAAGATGCCGAGCTTTTCATTGTGATGAATGGCAGCCCCTATGAGGCAGAAAAAAACAAGCTTCGTCATTCTATTGCACAAAAGCGCATTGATGAAACAGGCGTACCGCTTATTTACATCAATCAGGTTGGCGGACAGGACGAGCTTCTCTTTGAAGGCGCTTCTTTTGTCTATGATAGTAAAAAAGAAATTGTTGCTCAGGCGCAAAGTTGGGGAGAAGAAATCCTACCTCTCACCGTTCATCATCAAGACAGATATCTTGTGCCACAAAAAAGCACCGTCGCACCTTCCCCAGAGAAAAATGTGTCTACCTATCAAGGGCTGATGGTTGGTATTCATGATTTTGTTACAAAAAATAAATTCGAGCGCGTCTTGATCGGCCTTTCAGGCGGTATCGATAGCGCGCTTACGGCAGCAATTGCTGTTGATGCGCTTGGCTCGAACAAAGTACGCACCATTATGATGCCATCGCCCTATACCTCGGCAGAAAGTCTTGAAGATGCTGCGATGATGGCCAAAAATCTGGAATGTCGTCTTGATACAATTCCTATTAGCGACACCATGCGCGCTTTTGATCTGGCTTTGTCCGAGCAATTTATGGGATGTGAACCCGATGTCACGGAAGAAAATATTCAGGCTCGCATTCGAGGGGTCCTTCTCATGGCCTTGGCCAATAAAAGCGGTGCCATGGTTCTGGCAACCGGCAACAAGTCAGAAATGGCCGTAGGCTATACAACGCTCTATGGTGATATGTGTGGTGGTTATGCGCCGCTCAAGGATGTCTACAAAACAGGTGTCTATGAACTTGCGCAGTGGCGGCAAAACAACAAACCAGAAACAAGCCACGGGCCTAACCGAACTATTTTTCCGGATAGAATTCTAACCAAAGCACCTTCCGCAGAGCTTCGCCCTAACCAAAAAGATGAGGATTCGCTTCCTCCTTATGAAATTCTCGACCAAATTCTGCATTGTCTTATCGAGCAAGACCTTGGTGTTGCCGAAACCATGGCAATGGGACAAGATTCCCAAATAATACGCCAAATATATATGATGCTTGATGCCGCCGAGTATAAGCGTCAGCAATCGCCATCAGGCCCTAAGGTAAGTTGCAAACATCTGGGCCTTGATCGCCGTTATCCTATCACCAACCGTTATGCCGACAGATGGCATGCACAGAAAACAGATTAGAAAATGACAGATTCTCAAAAACTTAAGAATATTATTCGCACGCGCCTTCACGATGTCCTTGTTGATGCCGAGTTTTCTGAGCTCCCTAATTTTGGGCGCGGAAAAGTACGCGATCATTATGATCTTTCCAGCAACAGGCGCCTTTTGGTTACAACAGACAGACAAAGCGCTTTCGATCAGGTCTTGGCCGCTGTACCCTTTAAAGGGCAGGTTTTAACGTCCGTTGCGCGTTTCTGGTTCGACGAAACGAAAGATGTTGTCCCTAATCACGTTCTTGAATATCCCGATCCTAATGTTGTTTTGGCCAAAAAGATCAAAATGCTTCCTGTCGAAATTGTCGTCCGCGATTATCTGACAGGCTCAACATCGACCGCTATTTGGTCTCTTTATGATGTTGGTAATCGAAAACCCTATGGCATTTCTCTGCCAGATGGCATGAAGAAAAATCAAAAGCTGCCATCTACAATTATTACACCAACGACCAAAGGGATCATGGGCGAACATGACGTTCCTATTTCAGCTGAGGAAATTATTGAACAAGGAATTCTCACACAAAAGCAATGGAATGATATTGAAAAAGCAGCCTTTGGTCTTTTTGCACGCGGACGTGAAATAACAGAGAAACAAGGACTCATTCTTGTCGATACAAAATATGAGTTTGGTTATGACGAAGAAGGTCAACTTACAATCGCTGATGAAATCCATACGCCTGACAGCTCGCGTTACTGGATTGCTGATACTTATGAAGAAAGTTTTGAAAAGGGAGAAGAACCTGACTCACTCGATAAGGAATTCTTACGTCTTTGGATTTCAGATCGCTGCGACCCTTACAATGAACCAATTCCAGACATTCCCGATGAAACATTAATTGATTTTTCGGCGCGCTATATTTCTTTGTATGAGAAAATAACAGGCCTTAATTTCGAGATTTCGTCAACAGGAGAACCTGTGCGTGAGCGAGTACGGAGAAACCTCAAGCGTTTCGCAGAAAAATATAGTCGTTTCAATTAAGAATTCCCTATAGGCGAAAATTGCTTTTTGTCAAATTGAGCTGCGTAAGCGTACGTTTTGGTACGTGCGCAAGCGAAATTTATCGAAAAGTTATTTGCAGCCATAGGGAATTCTTAAGTGGAATGACTATAGGTTCTAGCGCACAGCCTTTATATCAAGAATAAGCTTAATCTCTTCACCAAAACGGCCCGGTATTTCGGGAGGATCGCCCATATCAAAATCGGCGCGTTTAAAAGAACCTTCAAGTGAAAGGCCAAGAGCCTTTTTGTCATCTGCCTTGCGCGTAAGTTTTGCCTCAAAAACAGCTGGCTTGCTTTGTCCATGCGCTGTAAGCGTACCTTTGATCTGACCCTCACCATTCTTTAGTGCAGAAGGCGCTGTCGCCATAAAAACAATTTCTGGATAGTCTCTTGGATTAAGCAGTTCTATGAGATCATTTTGAGCATCTCGCGAGGAGGTTTCAATCTCCTCCACCCTAATCGCTAGTTTAAGCTTGCTGATTTCTTTTTTTGTGGCATCAAAAGAAAAAGCACCTGTCGCTTCACGAAAAAAACCGCGCACATTACGAAAGCTTTGATCTGGAACTTGAAAAGAAGCATCAAAATGCTGAGGTGCCGCATAATACTGGCGCGCCTTTGCACAAGCTTCATTCCCCCATAAGGAAAAACAAAGAGCAAAAACGACAAGCCAGATTCTCATTAATACCAATGCCCTGGGACAAAGGCCCATCCGTAATTACGCTTTTCCCACCGCTCGTAAGACCATGCCGCCGTAGGAGAAGGACGCGGCATATAACGACCAGCAACCCAAACATATTTCTTGCCATTATAGGACCAATGACCTTTTTGCCATATTTCATGCATAGGATTTTGTGGTGTTGGCACAATTTCTTTCTGCGCCATAGGCGGCGGTGTCGGCGCAAGCCGAATGTAAGGAAAAACCGTTTTCTTAGGGGCCTCCGCCTCAACCGCTTCTTCAGGAACGGTTGAACAGCCCATCAAAGCAAGGCAAAGCACAAGGCAAGAAAGAACAGATCTTTTTTTCATTTCTAGCTTTCTCCTAAAGACATACTATTAAAGGATTGTAACTTTAAAATCCTCAATAACCAAATTGGCAAGAATTGTATGCGCCATTTCTTCAGCCATTTCCATCACTTTGGCCACATCGCTTTCCTGCACATCAAGAAAAAACGTCTTTCCAGCACGAACTTCCTCAACATTATCAAAACCAAGTGTTTTAAGCGCGTGGCCAATAGCCTTTCCCTGAGGATCCAAAACACCTTCTTTTAGCATGACATCAATACGAACTTTCATTCTTTTTTCTCACTGATAAGGGTTACATTGGCAGGTCTGCCGCCTCCGGATTCGGGAAGAATACCAAGACGCCGTGCCACTTCTTGATAAGCTTCCTCAACTTTGCCGAGGTCTTCACTAAAACGATCTTTATCCATTTTCTCGTTTGTTTTAACATCCCAAAGACGACAATTGTCTGGACTAATTTCATCAGCCAGAACAATACGCAAATCATCATTGTCCCAAAAACGCCCAAACTCAACGCGGAAATCGACAAGTTTCAACCCGATACCAAGGAAAAGTCCTGAAAGATAATCATTGATACGCAAAGCTTGAGTCATAATCTCGTCCATCTCAGGCGGGGATGCCCACCCAAAAGCCGTTATATGTTCTTCTGAAACAAGCGGATTTTCCAAGTCTTTTTTCTTATAATTGAACTCGATAATTGAACGCGGCAATTGCGTACCTTCGGGAATCCCAAGGCGCTTGGCAAAACGGCCAGCCGCTACGTTACGCATGATGACTTCGATAGGAATAATTTCAAGCTGACGGACAAGCTGCTCGCGCATGTTAAGGCGGCGCATGAAATGTGTTGGTACACCAATCTCACCCAAGCGGCTCATGAGATATCCTGAAATACGGTTATTCAAAACACCTTTGCCTGTGACTATTCCTTGCTTTTTATTGCCCAAAGAACAGGTATCATCTTTAAAAAATTGTACAAGCGTTCCGGGTTCTGGACCTTCAAAGAGAACCTTGCCTTTTCCCTCAAAAACCCGCCGCCGCTTATGTATGCGAAAGTTCATATTTTTCAACCAGTTGTATTTTGGGAAGACTTATGACTCTCCCCTAGGAACGGAATATAGCAGTCACTATCGAGGGGGTCTAGCCTGACCTGAAAAGCCTCACAGCAGCGTCCTTCTCAAAGAGATAAAGAAGGTTTCTCAAGGTCTTACCTCGCGAACGGTCAAGCTGAGAATCATTATTCAGTATCACTTTCGCGTCATCATGAGCCATATAAAGCAGTTCACGATCTTGCGCCAAGTCCGCCATTTTAAAGAATTGAAGGCCACTTTGGCGAGTTCCAAGGACTTCCCCAGGGCCACGCAAACGCAAATCTTCTTCGGCAATAACAAAACCGTCTTCAGTTTCGCGCATCATTTTAAGACGCGCTTTAGCAATCTCGCCCAAAGGCGCTTGATAAAGCAAAAGACATGTTGATTTTTCACTGCCGCGTCCAATGCGGCCACGAAGCTGATGTAACTGAGCCAAACCAAAACGCTCACTATGTTCAACAACCATCAAGGAAGCTTCCGGCACATCTACACCAACTTCAATCACCGTTGTTGCCACAAGAATTTTAATTTCACCCTTCGCAAAAGCCTGCATAACTTTTTCTTTGGCGTGTGCCTTCAAACGACCATGAACAAGACCAACTTTGTCGCCGCCAAAACGCTTTGCGAGAAGATCGGCACGCTGGGTCGCTGCGGCAATATCCATTTTTTCGGATTCTTCAACAAGCGGACAAACCCAATAAATCCGCGCGTCTTTTTTGAGCTGACGGCCTATACCATCAATCACATCATTAAGGCGCGTACCATCAATCAAGCGCGTATCAACAGGCAAACGCCCCGCCGGTTTTTCCAAAATGCGCGAGACATCCATATCACCAAAAGCTGTGAGGGTGAGGGTGCGCGGAATAGGTGTCGCCGTCATCACCAAAATATCAACGCCTTTGCCTTTTTCGGCCAGCTTAAGGCGTTGCTGCACACCAAAACGATGCTGCTCATCNNTCAACAACGGCGAGGCCTAAATTAGAAAACTCTATATCTTTTTGAAAAATCGCGTGAGTTCCGACAACAACGCGCAATGAACCATCCTTAATGCGTGAAAGAATTTCACTGCGCACTTTTGTTTTTCCTCCACCAAGAAGAAGACCAACCTCAATACCCAAAGGCTTCAAAAAAGCGGAAAGCGTTTCAGCATGCTGGCGGGCTAGGATTCCTGTTGGAGCCATCAGCGCTGTTTGCAACCCCACCTCCAGAGCCTCCAACATGGCTAGCAATGCAACAATCGTTTTTCCTGATCCAACATCTCCTTGCAAAAGACGCAACATG
>DOBW01000014.1 GCA_003504035.1 Rhodospirillaceae bacterium
TAGGGGGCTTTTTGCAAGTATTTTTTAAAAACAACTAGGGTCTTCTACGATTTTTCCTGGAAACCAAGCGCGGCCCTTTTTGTCTTCAATTTCAATAAGCCAAAGGTCGGGATCGAATGAGGCTTGCTCAGCAGCCAATGCATCGGCTTCTTTTTCCGGTAAATGCTCACCATGTGAAGTCCAGACGCGCTCATCATCCATCCACATTTGGGTTAATATTTCTGCTGTGCCATCAAGACGGTTAATTTTAAGCAAGAGCGCGCCGCTTGAGGGGTCTCCCTTACGGATTATCGTTATAGCGATGCCTTGCTGTGCGGCAGTCCTTATTTGTGCACTGACGAGAAGGTGGGTGGGTAGTTTTTCAGACATCAATTTTTTCATCAAAGGTGAGCAGTTCTTCCTCCGTTGGCGGATCTTTAAAGGAAACGGAAGGCTCATTAATCTCGATTGAATGGTCAAGCGAAATAGCCACAATAGAAACCTCGCCGCGTTTGAGGACGGTTTCTTCATTGTTGCTTTGTGGTTCGCATGTTCTTGGGCTTTTTACCTCCAGCCAGTAATATTCTTGGCCTCGTGGGTTGATTCGCTTGTTAATATCGATGACGCTGATATTTTTGCGGCCCTGTCTGGCCCAGCTATAGCCTAAGATTTTTTCAGGCGGAAGATTAGGGATATTAATTGAGGGGCAGGTGCCTTTTTTCCAGCCTTCACGGAGAAGACGCGTAAGCACAAGCGGTAAAATGGTGCGCGTTGTCTCCCATGGAACCGTATCATGGCAGGCAGCTTCTTGACTGACGGCAATGGCTGGTATGTCTTGCATAAGCGCTGTGAGCGCAGCGCCAATTGTGCCAGAGAGAGGAACTTCATCCCCGACATTAGACATCGCATTGACTCCAGAGATAACAAGGGTTGGTTTTTTTCTGCCCATCAGGTGATGAACGGCCATGGCAACACAATCGCTTGGTGTGCCATCTACACAGAAACGTCGAGGCCCCAGTTTTTGGACATGCAAAGGCTGATTAATAGATAACTTTTGACTAGCGCCGCTTTGGTCTTTTTCAGGAGCAACAATCCACAGCTCTTTTGTGAGAGGTTCGAGAACGTCGGCAAGCGTTGCAATGCCTGTTGCATGGATGCCGTCATCATTGGTTATCAAAACGCGTGGGAGAAGAATGTTATCTTTCATGGGAATGGACTTTAATATAGTTGACATAAAAAAACTAACTATTTGACTGTTAACCATAAAAAAAAGGGTGAGCCGAAGGACTCACCCCTTTAGATTAGATCTAGATTAGCGCATCACAGGCGTGCTGTTTTCTGCGTCGTAATCTTCAAAGACAGGCGCTTGGCTTGCCAGAGAAACACCGAGCTGTTTTGCACGATACTGGCGATAGACACTGCGCATCTGGGCGTAGAAGTCGAGAGATCCCTCGCGCAAGGCGTCAATGCCCTCGATATTAGCTTCACGCCGCGATAGTGCCGAAGCCGTCATATCAGCGATGGTGAAGGTATCCTTGGTCATCGTATCGCCATAGAACACAGCATATTTCCATGGTGACATAAGCGTATCAACACCAAGACCAATAGCATCACGAATGTTGGAGGGGCCAAAAAGAGGAAGGATGATGTAGGGACCACTGCCTAACCCCCAGCTATGTAGCGTTTGACCGAAGTCACCTGTTTGACGCTCAAGGCCATATTCATTGGCAACTTCAAAGAGACCTCCAACACCAATAGTTGTGTTCGTAAGAAAACGACCCAATGTTGTTCCTGCCCGTGTGAACTCTGCTTGTAACAGGTTGTTGGCCATAATAACGGGTTCGCCCATATTTTTGAGGACGGAGGCAATTCGATTACGTATAAATTCAGGAAGGACAGCTCTATAGGCTTCTGCTAAAGGTCGGATCAGCAAACGATCTAGAAAATCGTTCACATCAAAAACAACGCGGTTTACAGATTCAGCTGGGTCATTAACTGCCGCAGTTTCCTCTTGTTCGGCCTGTGTCATAGGAATTGACGAACAGCCCGTCAAACCGATAAAGGCTAACAGAAAAAATGCGACTAGATGACGGCGCATGGATATCATGTTCTTTCCTCATCATTTAAATGGGGTGGAATGAATCACACCACAGTTTATGTTTATCTTAAACGGTGCCTGCCAAGCAAGACCGGTAACAGCAGAAAACTGCACGAGAGACAGTATATGAGCGCAATTGTTAATAATTGACCCATTGAACGCGTACCTATGTGCGAAGATAGAGATAGTGAGAAAAAAGCAACAAGTGTTGTTGCGGCACTGAACATAACAGCCCGTGCCATGCCCGAAGAAAGAGGTCTTTCTTTTCCGCTTTTCCAATAAGTTACAAAGTAAATTGCATAGGAAACTCCAAGGCTGAGAAGCAAAGGTAAAGCGATCACATTGGCGAAATTAAGCGGTAAAGAAATCACAAACATCGTTGCCAGTGTTAAGATTCCAGCAAGGATTAGGGGGGCGAGAATGCGCAAAACATCGCTTATTTTTTTCAGCACAATAATTAAAAGAAGAAAAATGGAACCCAAGGCAAACAGGCCGGCCTGAAGGAAGGCTCCCATAACCGTTTTTCCGGATTCTTGGATGGAAATAGGGGCGCCTGA
>DOBW01000099.1 GCA_003504035.1 Rhodospirillaceae bacterium
CTGGCCGAAGGCAAGCCAACGGATGACACAAATCTTGATGCCTATCTTGAGGTTGATTTCCAAGGGTCTGCAACAACGTCAACGGGGACAAAAACAAACAGCTATGTTCCTCGTTTGCGTCACGCCTACATGACGATGGAGAGCGAAGAGTGGGGCGGCTATATTTTGGTAGGACAAGCCTATTCTCTTGCGACATCCTATAAGTCGGGTCTTGCGCCGCGTAAGGAATCTGGTCTTAAAGTTATTGATGCTTCAACGGTCCCCGGTTATGTCTATACGCGCTCGCCCTCGCTTCGCGTTGTCAAAAGCTTTGCTGATAATAGGGCTCATTTGGGCCTGTCTTTTGAAGGGGCATACACTTACACGGGAGGTATTACTACGCCAACAGGTGTGACGATTTCAAATGCAGGTGCAGGGAGCATGGCTAACAATAATTATTCTTTAGAATATGCCCCAGACGTGATTGCGAAGTTTGCTTATGACAGCGATTATGGCCATTATGAAGTCTTCGGTTTGACCCGCTTCTTTCGTGACATTGTTGGGACATCTAATTTCCACAAAAACTATGCGATGGGTTTAGGTGCCGGTGCGTCAGCTTATGTTTCGCTTGTCCCCAAAAAACTGGAATTGGTGGCGAATGTTATCGGGGGCAGGGGTGTTGGTCGTTATGCTTCGGCCTCTATGCCTGATGTAGCCTTTACGCCATCAGGAGACATTAAGCCAATAACACAATTGGTGGGTTCCGTTGGTCTTGTAGGGCACCCAAGCCCTGCATGGGACATTTACTTGTATGCAGGTGCCGAGAAAGTTATGCGTCAAGATTATAGTGATACGACTTATGGTTATGGCAGTTCTCTGATCGATAATAGCGGGTGCTATACACAAGGCGGAACATGCAGTGCCCAAACAGAAATGGTTTATCAGTTAACGCCAGGCTTTTGGGCTCAGTTCTATAAGGGTAATATGGGGACGATGAAGTTTGGCGCCCAATATTCTTATACGCGGCGCAATGCATTTAGTGGTCTGAACAATCAGGCGCCTCATGCGGATGAAAACACCGTTATGGTTTCCTTTCGCTACTATCCTTTTTAGGGGTAAGGGAAAAGGTTAACAAAAAGAGGGAGACCTTTCTTTTGCGCGGTAACTATTTTTTTAGTTTCTTGCGTCAGTTTCTAGGGGTGACTCGAAAAAGGAGTCCAAGAAACAAAAAGGTTGATCCAGCCGGATCAGTGGAATTGTTTACCAAGAAGTGCAAAAAGGAGCCAAATATGGCCGTTGATATGAATATGACTGTGCTGATTGTTGATGACTACAAAACAATGTTGCGCATCATCGAAAATCTGCTCAAGCAGCTCGGGTTTAAGAATATTGCCCAAGCAACAGATGGCTCTATGGCACTTAAGATGATGCATGAAGGAAGTTTTGGTCTTGTTATTTCCGATTGGAATATGGAGCCTATGACGGGGCTGCAGTTGCTTAAGGCGGTTCGCGCTGATGCGAAGCTTCGCGCAACGCCATTTATTATGATAACAGCAGAGAGTAAAGTTGAAAATGTTGCGGCAGCTAAAGAAGCTGGCGTTAATAATTATATTGTTAAGCCGTTTAATGCCGAAACACTAAAAACAAAAATATCGGCTGTTTTAGGTGCCTTTTAGGGGGATGCAGAATGAATAATGTCGATAATTTAAATAAAATGGAAAAGACTCTTCACGAAAAGATTTGTCTTGCCAATGATACAGCTAAACAACCGCTGTCTCCTGAGGAGGTGTCGGGCATTGTGCGTGAGGTTGTTTCTTCTTTAACGGGAGATGTTTCGGCAGCGGATCTTAAATTTTATGCCGAGCTGCAGGATCTTGCTTCTTATATTCGTCATGCCAAGCAGGAAATTGCAGATATTAAGCCCAAAGATATCAGTGAAAGCCATATTCCACATGCGACGGATGAGCTAGACGCTGTTGTTGGTGCGACAGAGGATGCGACCAATAAAATTATGGATATTTGCGACACCATCAGCAGTATAGCTGGGGAGTGTGCGCCGGAAACTAGCCAACAACTGGTTGATTGCACAACGCATATCTTTGAAGCCTGTAACTTTCAAGACATTACAGGGCAGCGCATAACAAAGGTGGTTCAAACACTTAAGCATATTGACGTTAAGGTCGAAGCCCTTTTGGCGGCGCTTGGTGAAGAAATAAAGCGTGAGGGCGGAGATTCTGGTGCAGGCCCGATTGATGAGAAAGCTTTGCTTAATGGGCCGCAGCTGCCGGATAAAGCCATAGATCAAGATGAGATTGATCGCCTTCTTTCAGATATGTAAAAACAGCATTCTATTTTAGCAAAAAGAAAAAAAACTATCGGTTTTTTTTAAGACTGATATAAGGTTAATGTGGCTTCGAGTCTGGGCCTCTTATCGTTAACTTTATCCTTTTCCTATGTTGCGCACAGCTGTTTGGATCTTTTCTGCTTTTGTTTTTCTGGCGTTTAGCGCTGGTTCCGTTTGCGCGGCCGAATCATCGGCGCGGTTGCCGCGGATTCTTGTGCGTACGGGGGATCATGTTGCCTATGATCGTCTTGTTTTTGATGCACCGCGTGGGACGACATATAAATTAAAGCGTGAAGAGGGCGTGGCAACGCTTTCTTTTTCTCTTCCAGCACGTCTCAGAATAAAGCCATGGCGCTTGAAGCGTGCCAAAAAGCTTGAGGTTGTGCGCGGGGAAGCGGGCAAGGAGAATCTTGCGGTTCGTTTTCTTATTTCTCCTGTCGCCAAACTTGAAGATTTTATGAGCGATAACGCGATTGTTATCGATATTCGGGGCCCCATCGCACCTAAAAAAATAAAAAAAGCGCCCTCAAAAGTGGACGTTCCACCAAAGATAAAAGACGCCCCTGCACCTGTGCCTGTACCCCAGCCTTCCGCTCAGCCTGTTGAAGGTGCTCTTGTGCCTGTTGCTCCTGAGTCAGCATCGCCGGTTCAGGGGGGGGCTGTTCAAAAGACTGCAAAGCGTGATGTTTTAGCGCCAACGCCAAAAGCTGCCCCGCTTAAAGAGGTTAAGGATGCTGGTCATGTACCTTCTCTTGAAAAGAAGCGAGTTCCTTTGTCTGCTGTGCAATTCTTGTCGCGTGATGAAACCCAGCGACTTAAGGCTATAGCGGCAGAAAAAAAGGGAATCCCTGTGGTTTCCTTCGATCCGCACATACCTGTCGGAGTAGCTGNNCCAGTTGGGGTAGCTGTTTTTGTTCGTGCTGGATACATCACCATTCTTTTTGACAAGAAGTTTTCCAAGAAAATTATACAAGATTATCCCAAACCACGTGTTAAGGTCGAGCCTTTTGATCTGACGCGATGGACAGCCTTTCGCATAGCTGTTCCTGTGGGTGTTGGTGTGCGTGCTGTGCGCAAAGAGACGGCGTGGGAAATCTTTCTTACTTCCTCTCGTGCTTCGCCAGGGGTTTCTACGGAGTTTGTTTCTCAGCCTGGGTTTGCTTTGGGTGCACGACTTCTTTTGGCCACGGCGAATCCTTCGACACCTATTCTTTTTGAGGATCCTCTTGTCGGGGATACGCTTATCGCGATTCCTTTATTGGAGGCGGGCGCTTTTACGCTTTCACGCAGACTGGCTGATTTTGAAATTATTCCTGCAGCACAGGGGCTTATTATTAAGCCATGGCATGAAAAAGTCGTAGCGCGCAAAGTTCCTGATGGCATTGAAATTACGTCTGAGGGCGGACTCAAATTATCGCCAGCACGTGATACAGGAATGTTCAGCAAAAAGAGTCATATGAAACAGCTTTTTGATTTTGAGCGTTGGAAGGGACGCGAAGGTGAAACCTTTACGCAAACGCGTCAAAAACTTTTACAAACTATCAACGCTGTTTCAGAACAGGAAAAAATATTAGCACGCATAGATTTGGCCCGTTTTTACTTTGCCAATGGCATGGTTCCCGAGGCGCTCGCTTTTCTGGAAATGATTTCCAGAGATTTGCCGGAAATAAAATATCAGCCCGATTTTCTGAGTTTGCGTGGTGCGTCACGTATCATGGCAGGGAACATTGAGGCGGGTATTGCGGATTTTGACCAATCTTCTTTAGCTGATCAGATGGAGGTTATTCTTTGGACAGCAGTAGGTGCAGCTAAATTGCAAGATTGGTCTACTGCTATGGATCGTTTTGAAAAATCAAAAGATATTTTAAAAGATTATGCTGAGCCTTTCCGTTCGCGCATCTGGATTTTGGCTATTGAAACAGCCGTAGCTGCTGGTGAAATCAAAAAAGCGACAAAGTGGCTTGCGGCGTTCGAAAAAGAGCCGCATGAACATCGCGTTGATCCTGCCATTGATTATCTGCACGGTGTTATCTATGCCTCCACGCATAATACAGAAGAGGCCGGTAAATCATGGCGGAGAGTGCTTAAAGGAAGAGACCGGCTTTATAAAATTAGAGCTGAGCTGGCTCTTGTTGATTTAGGTGTA
>DOBW01000047.1 GCA_003504035.1 Rhodospirillaceae bacterium
AATCCACTTTACTCTGGAAAAACGCAGCAAGAAGAAAGCCAGTTCTTAATCTCGTGCCAACTTTCTTCACTCGGTGCCGAGAGAAGCCCGCGCCCATAATGTGAAGGTGAAAAGGCTTTGCCGTTCCAATGCGAGGTATAACCGCCTGCTTCACTATGGATCAAAACCCCAGCCGAGCAATCCCATGGCGTACACGTTTGCAGCAAACTATGAAAATGAACTTGCGTTGTTTGGCCTGAGAAATGAGGTCCATCAACAACAAGCCGCGCATAATCGTGACAAGATGAATACATGCGGTCTATTGACGGCGTTGATTGAGACGATAAAAAAACACCTTTTTTTTCAAAAGAATTATGGATACGCCATCCTAAAATACCCGACATGTTTTCTACGCTGTCTGCTGGTAAAACAGAGAGTTTTCTACCCTTATAGTAAGCCCCAGCACATTTTTGAGCAGTGATAAACTCTTTTGATGTTGGATCGTAAAGCCAAGAGGCAATTACCTGATTTTGTTCCGCGAGGGAAACAATGACTCCATAAAAGGGCTCCCCAGCGATAAAAGGCTTGGTTCCGTCCACCGGATCAATGATCCAGACGGGTGAATCGCCAGAAAAGCGGTCCGAAATGCTCTGATCCTTGTCAAAAGCTTCCTCTCCCACCACTTTTGACCCCACTAACAGGTCTAAAAGGCGTGTTGACAGCTCTTTTTCAGCCTCTTTATCGGCAATTGTGACGGGGTTATCCTTGGATTTGAAATGTATATCTTGGGCGCAAAGCTTCCCAAAACGAGGAATGATCTGCGAATCGGCCACGTCAGTGATAATATCAGCCACTTTTTCCATATTAATGTTTAACATGAACGATCTTTCCGAACTTTCTGATAAAGCGCCCAAAATCAGCTGAATCAAGTGCCGCGCTAAGATGGCAGCGCGTGCGCTTATCTGTACGTTCAATGATCTTGCCATGCCCATAAAGCCATGCCAAGGCCGCACCTTCACTGAGAGAAATATCCATATCATAAATCTCTGTGCGCAAAGCTAGCTCTTCATCAAGCAAAACAAGGAGATCTTCTATCCCCTCGCCTGTCAAAGCGGACAGCACCACAGCACCTCCGCGCTCCGCATAATCACGTAGATTCATCCGTTCAGATGCAGGCAGAAGATCGACCTTATTCATAACATCAATTAAACGCGTATCATCAGGACCTATACCAAGATCACTCAATATATCTTCAACAGCCTGCTTTTGAATCAGCACATCAGGATGCGTCACATCGCGCACATGCAAAATAATGTCAGCAAGCTGGACTTCTTCCAAGGTCGCCCGAAAAGCCTCGACAAGATGCGTGGGAAGCTCCGAGATAAAACCAACCGTGTCAGAAAGAATAACCTCGCGCCCACTGGGAAGTTTTATGCCGCGCATACTAGGGTCCAATGTTGCAAACAGCATATCCTTGGCCAAAACACGTGCCCCCGTCAGGCAATTGAACAAGGTTGATTTTCCTGCATTCGTATAGCCCACAAGCGCAACTGTTGGATGACGCGCTCTTTCTCTGGCATGGCGTTGCAAACCGCGCGTTCGACGGACCTGTTCCAGCTCTGCCTTAAGCTTGGTAATACGCGCTGTAATCAAGCGACGATCAATTTCGAGCTGAGATTCACCCGGACCACCCATAAAGCCAAAACCACCGCGCTGACGTTCAAGATGAGTCCACGAACGGACAAGCCGTGACTTCTGATAATTAAGGGAAGCAAGCTCAACCTGAAGTTGCCCTTCTCGTGTGCGAGCGCGTGCTCCAAAAATCTCGAGAATTAATCCCGTCCGGTCAATGACCTTGCATTTCCATGCTCGCTCAAGATTGCGCTGCTGGACAGGAGAAAGGGCATGATCCACAACGACCAAAGCAATCTCGTCTTCCTGAACCTTGCTGGCAAGAGAATCCACCTGACCGCGCCCCAAAAGAATCGAAGCTGAAGGCCGCGCTACATTAAGGGACAAAGATTCTCTAATCTCCAAACCAATAGCCATAGCCAAACCAACGGCCTCTTCCAAAAGAGATGCGATGTCATGCGTAGAATTTTCTGTGCCACGCAAAACAGGCTTGAGCACAAGAGCACGTGCACCGTGACGCATGCCGTTGACATCAAGAGAAGTGTCTGTAGATATAGCGTTTTTCTTATTAGCCAAAAGCCAAAGTGCCTTCTTCCATCTCTAGAGGAGCATTGGGCATGACGGTTGAAATGGCGCGCTTGTAAACAAGCTGAACATGCCCATCACGATGCAATAGAATTGAAAACTGATCGTAACGAGCTATTATACCTTGAAGCTTAACACCGTTAACAAGAAAAATGGTGGTGGGCGTCTTTTTTTCGTGAAGATGATTAAGAAATGATTCTTGCACATTATTTTGGGGTTCTGTCATATTAACTTTCCTAAAGGTCCTGATAAAATGATGCGGCGCACCAATTTAGACTCATTATAAAGCGCGATTTCCATCGTATGACAATGAGAAAATGAGAGAACTACCTAAGGTTGTGAAAGAAAACTAGACTTATCCCCATAAAGACACAGCGCCCTTTGCTCGAAAGCCACCACCATACGGCCAAAAGCCTTGTCAAAAAAAGAATTCATCAAAGCCCCCATGACAAAAGAACACATTGTAAAATCCACTAAAAAAGAGACCTCGCACCCACCTTGTGAAACCGAATCAAAGTGCCATACATTGGACAGAGCCTTCAGCGCCCCACCCCCATAGGTCACAGTGATGGCGTGCGGGCGATCAAGCACAACATGCGAACGAAAACTATCCGAAAACACGTAATTGCCCACAACAAGATCTGCCACAACATTTCCGGTGCCGTTACGCTCCACAATGACCGCCTCTCGGCACCAAGGAAGAAAGATAGGATAACTTTCTATATCCGCAACAAGATCAAAAATCTGCGCAGGTGAATAAGGAAGTGTTCTTTTTTCAAAATGGCGTGGCATGAAAAATCTATTCTAGGGTTTAAGCTGACAAAAGGCCAAATGACATGTAAGGTGATTCAAGCTTGGTTTATTTAAAAGAGCAAGAGTTCTGTGTCCTTATTTCTACGTTTCTTTCTCCTCCTTTTTATCTCTGTTGTCTTGCCATCCAATCTGGCCGCTCAGAGCAAGCCCCTAACGCGTCAAGCGGAGGCCATCTTTGGCTATCTCGCGCCAGATGGCTATCTGAGCAATGACGAAACTTTAAATCTGCCAGAGCTTCGTACTCTTTATGAAACCCGTGCCTATCGGCCAGTATGGAATGCACAAAACCCTGAACACCAGCCAATTTTTCTTGCCTTTATGGATTATATGAAAAAACTGTGCGCAGAGCATGGCCTTGAATCTCAGGATAAAACAATAGCTTTTTTCAAAGCAATGGCTTTGACAGATAAGAAAATTGATGTTGTTAAGCTCGATATTGCGCTGACAGATTGGGTTCTTGACATCGCCTATGAGCTTAATGGTCAGGCCATAGACTTTTCTAGTCTTTACGCAGGGTGGAAATTTAAGGGAGGCAGAGAAAATCTTGCAGAAGATTTAGGCAATGCTTTCTATAAAGGGAAAATCTATAATTTCCTCCCTACACTTGCGCCAAACTCGGTTGCTTATCTCCATCTTGCTCAGGCGCTAAAACTTTATCGCACCATGGCAGAACAATCTGTCTGGAGCACTATCGAGGCAGGCCCCATCCTAAGTCTTGGTGCCAAAGACCATCGCGTCAAGCAGGTGCGCGTGCGGCTTGAAGCCGAATCCTATATGATGCCTTTATGTCAAACTGAGGAAAATGAAATCTTGTTTGATAAAGATCTGCGGCAAGCGCTGATCTCCTATCAATCTCGCAATGGTCTCAAAACAGACGGCAACATAGGCCCCGAAACCGTTGCCACCATGAACCGATCTGTCACAGAAAAGATTGACAAGCTTCGCGCCAATATGTCTCGGCTTCGCGCCATGCCGCATACATGGCCCAACCAATTCGCTTATGTGAATATCGCCGATGCTTCTATCAAAATATTTAAGGAAGGTACGGCAATCTATCACGCGCAAACCGTGGTAGGCCTTCCCTCGCGCAGAACACCTTTTATTCAAAGTGCAATTCATACCCTTATCCTCAATCCAACATGGCGCATTCCTATAAGCATTGCCCGTTATGACATTCTTCCTAAGCTTCGGAAAAATCCTTTTCATCTTCAAGAAAAAGGTTTTTACATCAGAGGAAGAAAAGAAGATCCTTATGGACTGGAAATAGAATGGAGCCACATGAAACCGCGGCAGTTTCATTATCAGTTACGTCAGCCCCCCGGAGAAAAAAACGCTTTAGGTCCTATTAAATTTGATTTTAAAAATGATTTTTCTGTCTATTTGCACGGTACACCCCATCAGGAAGATTTTGTTAAAGAAAGAAGACATCTCAGCTCTGGGTGCATACGCCTCAAAGATCCCAAACAAATTGCTGCTGTTATTTTGGCAGGCAACCAAGATTCATTGACGACTAAAGAACTTCAAGAAAATATCACTGCAAGAGAAGAAATTAAGATCGAGGTCGAGAAACCGCTTCCTATCTATGTTATCTATCAGACAACTTTTTTTCCTTCTGCTGACATTTCCGCTCATTTCAGAAGAGATGTTTATGGCTATGACAGAAGGCTTTTAAAGGCCCTAAGAAAAAAACAGAAGGACTATATCTCTTTGTTTTTTAAAGATATTTCTGAGGAAGATTCATGAAAAGGTATAGAAAACCTTGTTTTTTTACCAAAAAAAGTATATGTTTTTCAAAATTTTTGACTTCCCTGAAAGAACCTTCATTACCTTCTATGAACGAAACGATTGACCAACCAAAGCGACACTTTCTAAAGACAGGCCTTGCCATAGGAACTCTCTCCCTTTTGGCGCCCTCAGCTTTGGCTTTACCTAACCCTGATGCAATGAAGGAACTTGCCTTTCATAATCTTCACACGAATGAGCGCTTGCGCGTGACCTTCTGGAAAAAAGGTCACTTTGATTATGCAGCACTCGCCAAGATCAACCACATCTTACGTGACTTCCGCACAGGCGATGTCTATCCCATCGCAACGAACTTGCTTGATCTTTTGCATAAACTTCAAACTCGGCTTCAAACGGACGTACCCATCGAACTTATTTCTGGTTACCGCTCGCCCAAGACAAACGCTTTGCTTGCAAAAGCCTCTGGCGGCGTAGCAAAGAAAAGTCTGCACACCAAAGGTCTAGCCTCTGACATTCGTATGCACGGCATTTCTTTACGTAAAATTAAAATGGAAGCGCTGCTTATGCGGCGCGGCGG
>DOBW01000058.1 GCA_003504035.1 Rhodospirillaceae bacterium
AGAAGAAACCAGCAGCTAAGAAAACTGCTAAAAAGAAGGTTGTTAAGAGAAAAACAGCGGCTAAGAAGAAATAAGCTGTTTTTCATAAGTTTCCCCACCCGCAAAACTGCGGGTGGGGCTTCTTTTTGCATTAAGATCCGCTCTTTGCGGGTCTTTTTTTATAGTCATTTTCTTTAAGAACTGGACGGGTCTGCAAATTGCGTTTGCTTGTGCTTCTATTGCGAACGTACTTTAACGTACGCTTACGCAGCGATGCTCACCAAACCCAATTTTCGCCAACCGTTCGGTTTTAAATTGAAACAACTATATGGTACAGTACGCCCAGAGTAAGTTCAGAGTTTTTTAATTAGGAGATATTGGATGGTTGCGAAAACGCGCAAAGAATCCTCTAAAAAAGAGGGAATAAAAAAGAAAACAGTCCGCAAGATGTCTCCTAAGAATAAAAAATTAGAGCAAAATATGTCCGAAATTCTTCGAGATGCGGCCCTGAAGGTTCTGGATGAACGTAAGGCCGAGAATATTTCTTTGATCGATTTAAGTTCTTGCAGCGCCTTGACGGACACTATGATCGTAGCTTCTGGGGGATCGGCCCGTCAGCTTGGCGCCCTATCTGGGTATTTACGGGATGCTTTTTCTAAATTGGGGCACAAAGGCATTCGTATAGAAGGCTTACCACAAGGAGATTGGGTTCTTGTTGATGCAGGTGATGTTATTATTCATCTCTTTCGTCCCGAAGTTCGCAATTATTACCAGATCGAGGAAATTTGGGATAAGAAAGAGTCTGTGTAAAAAAGGAAAACACGATGTCACAAAACACTGTTATTCGACCTATGCTTTTATGTATCTTGGATGGCTTTGGCTATCGTGAGGCGGCTTTGGATAATGCGATCAGCGTAGCTTCTCTTCCGAATTGGGAAAAGATGTGGGAAACGTGCCCTCATGCGCTATTAGAAGCTTCAGGAGAAGCTGTAGGCTTGCCCAAAGGCCAAGTCGGGAATTCTGAAGTTGGTCATATGAATCTTGGCGCGGGGCGGGTTGTTCTTCAGGTTCTTCCTCTCATTGATAGCACGATTGCTTCGGGCGACTTGGCGGGCAAGCAGGAATTGTCTGATTTTATTGCCAAGCTTAAAGAAAGCAAGGGCACATGCCATTTGATGGGGCTAGCTTCTCCGGGGGGGGTCCATGCACATCAGCTCCATATCGTGGAGCTTGCACGACTTGTGGCAGGCGCAGGGGTTCCCGTAGCCGTTCATGCTTTTTTAGATGGTCGCGATGTGCCACCTGATAGCGCTGCCGAGCAAATAACGTGGTTAAGTGCCGAGCTTGATAAAATCTCTGGGGCGCAGTTGGTAACGCTTTGCGGGCGCTATTACGCTATGGATCGTGACAAAAGGTGGGAGCGCGTCCTAAAAGCCTACGACCTTTTATTGACGGGCGAGGGAGCGCCAACGTCGGACGCTGTGGAAGCTATTAAAGCGAGTTATGCCAACGACGTTTATGATGAGTTTGTTTTACCGCACACCATAAGGTCCTATAATGGGATGTGTGATGGTGATGGAATCTTGTTTGCTAATTTCCGCTCAGATCGTGCACGCCAAATCCTCTCGGCACTTTTGGACCCTTCTTTTGATGCTTTTGCGCGCAAGAAAACGGTTTGTTTTGCAGCAGCGTTGGGCATGGTTGATTATGCCGATTATCTGACACCACTTATGACAAGCTTGTTTCCGTCTAAACAAATTAAAAATAATCTTGGCGAGGTCGTCTCGAAGGCAGGGCTAATGCAGCTTCGCATTGCCGAGACTGAAAAATATCCGCACGTTACTTTCTTTTTCAATGGTGGGCAGGAAGAGCCTTATCCGCGAGAAGAGCGCATTATGGTCCTTTCTCCTAAGGTGGCCACCTATGATCTTCAGCCAGAGATGTCGGCGCCAGAGGTCACAGATAATGTTGTTCGCTCCATTGAGGCAGGCATCTTTAATCTGATTGTCCTCAATTTTGCCAATGCGGATATGGTGGGGCACACAGGCTCATTGCAAGCGGCTGTCAAAGCCGTTGAAGCCGTTGATCTTTGTTTAGGGCGTGTGACCAAGGCCATTGAGAAGGCAGGCGGGGTTGCGCTTATTACAGCGGATCACGGAAATTGCGAAAAAATGCTTGATCCTGAAACAAACGGTCCGCATACAGCCCATACGCTTTCAAAAGTTCCTTTAGTTGTATTTGGCAAGACGGGAAAATTACGTGATGGAAAGCTAGCGGATGTGGCACCGACAATTTTGAAAATAATGGGACTTGCCAAGCCCGAAGAAATGGACGGGGAGAATCTTTTTGTTCAGTAAAACATGTCTCTTCATTTTCCTGAGCTGTTTGTTTTTGTGGCAGTCCCCTGTAGCTGCCAAAAATAAGGATGATCTGGCCAAGATCGAGAAGAAAATGTCGGTCCAGAAAAAAGCGGCTGCCAAGCTAGAGGTAGCCGCTAAGAAACATGCGGGTGCGCTTGGCAAGCTTCGCAGGAAACTTATTAAGGCAACTTCTTCGCTTCAGGAAAAGCACGAAGAAAAAGACAAACTTGCCGATAAGCTAAAATCTTTGGAAAAAGAAAGCCGGCAGCGCGCTGACACACTTGAACAATCGCGCGAGCGTTTGACACGTATGACAAGTGGTTTGGTGCAGCTCTCGCGCGAGCCACCCGCTTTGTTTGCCTTGCGTGAAAGCTCGGCCGTGGAGCATGTTCGTCGCTCGGTATTACTGCGTTCCCTTCTGCCAAGGCTTAAGAAGGAAACCGAAACACTTTTGGATGAAATTGACTATTTTGACGATTTGCAAAGACAGGCGGCGGAACAGAAGAGTCTTATGACGGCGGCAAGCCAAAATCTTGTTTGGCAGCGCCATAATCTCGATCAGCTCGTGAAAACGCGCCAAGGAAGATTGAAAAAAACCAAAGCCGAGCGGGATGCCATTAAGCGCCAGCTTGAAGCTTTATCGAAGGAAGCTAAGGATCTCAAACAGCTTATGGAACGGGTCAGCTCGTTTTCTTGGGGGAAAACAATAGGTAAAGCGCGCAAAACGCCGCTACCTTCTCTTAAGAAGGGGCTGCGCAATCCGGTTGTTGGGAAAATCATCCGTGGTTTTGGCGAGAAAGACGAGTTTGGCGTGTCCAGTGAGGGTATTTTGTTTGCGGTTTCTGCATCGAGTCCTGTTGTTGCGCCCCAATCTGGGCGGGTTGTTTTTATGGGACCTTTTCAAGGCTATGGAAATGTCGTGATTATGCAGCATCGTGGCGGTAATCACAGTTTTCTCGCTGGGTTAGGTCGTATTGATGCCGAGTTAGGCCAGACCGTTGAGTCAGGGGAGCCTTTGGGGATTTTGCCGGAGGAAGGCGAAAAAAAGCTTGAACTCTATTTTGAATGGCGAAAAAACAAAAAACCGGTTAATCCAAGTTCTAAATCCTAAGTAGTAGAGTCAAAAAAAATAATTTCCTAAAAGAAAAGCCTGCCACTCTAATGCTTTTTTTCCCACCGTTCACTACAAAAATGGGATCCCTGCCTTCGCAGGGATGACGAAAAAGGGCTAAAACTAAACATAAATCCTGTCATGCCTGCGCAGGCAGGCATCCCATTTGGTAGGGCACTATTTTTCAAAAAATACCGCTATATGACAATTTTAAACCTTTATGTAAATTATTTGATGTGACTATAGAAGCCTCTGCAAAAGGGGCTTAGTCTGATATAATCATGGCATGGTTGAACAAACAAGCATGAGATATCAAATGAAGCGGAAAGAATT
>DOBW01000191.1 GCA_003504035.1 Rhodospirillaceae bacterium
CGTTCTTGCTTTGGAGTGGGTTCAAAAACGAGATAAGTGAAACGGCTACATCACTGATAATCTTTCAGGCGCAACCAAAGATACTTGCGTGCTCGTCGGTAATCAGAAACAGAGTACACTGTCTTTGCGGAAAGCCCGACAGCTTTGTTGACTTCTTCTCTGATGTGTTTTTCGGCAATATCAAGCTCGCGTGCCGTGTAAAAGACAAGCGCGTCAATCTCAACAACTTCATAGCGCGTAGCGGGTCTGTTGTTCTCATGAATGATGTGGGTAAGGGCGGCACTTCCCGTAGCAGAGACAACGGCGGCAAGACAGGCCGCCTTTAACGCAACATTTCTTTCAGATTTATTATTTTTATTGTTGAGGCGCTTGGGTACGTCAAGATCGCCACTGCGTAACATTTCTTGGGCTAAAGTAACAATTTTTTCCCCACGATCATTCATATGAAGACCTCTTTATAAAAATGAGTAAAATCTATAATATTTGTATATATGTGAAATATCCCTACCATAAAAAGAAAGGAAAGGGAAGGGGAATGTGGTGAAAATCCCAAAATTTGGTAGCTTGAGCTATTTATTGCCTTGGCGGCGGCGCAGGGATTCGTAAGATATTAAGTGCTCAATTCGGCGTGCCAGCTTCGTTGCAGAGGGTTTTTTGCGCAAAGCCATAGGTGGGCGCATTTGGCGGTAGAGGCTGGTAACCATGGCGGCAAAATCACCGGCTCCAAGCTCTTCCTGACGCTCTTCAATGACTTCTTTAAGTCGTGTGATGATTTCTGTCAAAAGGTCAAGATCTTCATCCTGTAAAGGCTCAGGGCTTTCGGAAGCGAGGTTTTTTCCGCCCATAAGCTGGGCAGGTGTTACTTTTAGCGCTTGGGCTAAGGCTTCAACAGTATCATAACGGGGAAACTTTGTGCGTCCTTCAAGCGCATCGCGAACGGCTGTGGCCCCAAGACCTGCTTTTAAAGACAAACTTCGAGGATTGAAATTCTTGGCCTTCATCAGGATACGTAGATTGTCGATCCATCGCGGCTCTTTTTCATTTTTTCTCATAGATCAAGTGATGGCTGCTGAGACGTTTTATGTCAACAGAAACCCTAATAGTTTCGTTTTATTCTTTATTTTTTATGTGAAATTTCCCACTATAGCCCGCTTGGGGCAAAAAGAGACCACATGCCAGTTGGGCTGAGGTTTTAGCCTTGGACAAACCCGCCACGCCTGAGGGCTTCCATATGCTCGGGGCACTCCAGAAGCTCTGAGGATATCATGCCTCCTGCCATAGCGCCCATAAGCTCCTCGGCAACATTGGCGAGAAGGGCATTGGCATCGCTATCCACCTCAAGGGCGTCACGAACCAAGCCGCATAGGGCTAAATAGGCTGTAGGGGAGAGTTCAACTAGCACGTTACTGTTTCCTTTTTTATAACTTTGTATCTCATTCACACAGATCACTCTGCTGTAGATGATATTAAACCGAATCCAAGAAATTTTAAAAACTTTCATGCATCTTTTTTCATGCTAACTGCATGAAAATTCATTGAAAGTACCCCTAAAAGGTAGTTTTGGACCTATTTTTGGTAGTTGTCTAAAAAAAGTATTTTGAGGGCGGGTGAAAAAGCGTCAAATTTCCATAATTCCGGTTCGCGAAATGCGTGCATCTCGGTGTACGGAGATGCCCAAAAGCAAGCCACAACCAACAAGAAGCGTAATCATGGCCGTGCCGCCATAGGAAACGAGGGGAAGGGGAATACCCACAACAGGGATAAGGCCTGTCACCATGGCAACATTAACAAAGACATAGAGGAAAAAGGTTGTTGTTAGTCCAAAAGCGGTTAGCCTTCCGAATTGGCTGCGGGATGACAGGGCAATCATATAACCATAGGCAAAAAGGAGGAAATAAAGGAGAAGAAGCAAAAGGGCACCGGCCATGCCGAATTCTTCCGAAAGAACCACAAAAATGAAATCTGTGTGTTTTTCAGGCAAGAATTGAAGTTGGCTTTGTGTGCCCATACCAAAACCGCGCCCCCAAAGGCCTCCGGAACCGAGCGCAATCTTGGATTGAATGATGTTATAGCCTGCGCCTAAAGGATCGGATTCAGGATTGATAAAGGTCATTAAGCGCGCTTTTTGATAGGCGTGGAGATGTTTCCAGCCATAGGGTAGCCCAATGCCTGACAGCATAAAGGCGAGGGCAAATTTCCACCATCTGACACCTGCGACAAAAAAAAGGCCTGCGCTGGCGAGAAGAAGCAAGGTTGCTGTTCCGAGATTGGGTTGCAAAAGCACCAGTCCAACAGGGGCTGAAACCATCAAAAGAGGAATAAAAAGGCGTGTTGGCTTGGCTATTTCTTCTAAATCCAAGGCGTGAAAATACTTGGCTAGTGCCAGAACAAGCGCAATTTTCATAAGCTCTGATGGCTGGATGACAAAAAAGCCTAAATTGATCCATCTTTGTGCGCCCATACCGACCTGCCCCATAATCTCAACGACAATAAGCAGGACAAAAATGATCCCATAAAGAGGATAGGCTGCGCGCAACCAGAATCGGATGTCGATGAGGGCAATAACAAGCATCAAAACCAGACCTGGGAGGAAGCGTATCAGTTGGGCTTGTGCCCAAGGGGTCCAGCTTTTCCCTCCAGCCGAGTAAAGGAGGGTTATGCCGATACTCCCGATCAGCACAATAACGGCCACCAGCCCCCAATTAATCATGTGGAGCTTGTCGGAGAGAGGAAGGCTATCGCTGCTTGAAAGACGTGACATAAAAATCTGGGCGAAAGTAAAGAAGGTAATGTTATGGGCTTGTTCAACATTTAACGTCAAGAGCGTAGAGCACTTGCAAGGCTCCTCAACCCTCGATAGATTGCCTGTAATCTCATTTTCTTTTGATTCCAGACCTTAAAGGAAGAGCTTATGCGTTCGGCTGTTGTCGTTTTTCCCGGCTCAAATTGTGATCGTGATGCTGCTTCGGCTTTAGCGCGTGTTACAGGTCAACAACCTCACATGCTTTGGCACGCGGATACAGATGTGCCTGATGTTGATCTTATTGTTTTGCCCGGTGGTTTTTCTTATGGCGATTATTTGCGCACAGGGGCGATGGCGGCACGCTCGCCCATCATGCGTGAAGTCGTTAGTCGTGCTGGTCAAGGCGTTCGGGTTTTAGGAATCTGTAATGGTTTTCAGGTTCTTTGTGAGTCTGGATTGCTACCGGGTGTTTTGTTCCGTAATGAGAAATTGCAGTTTATTTGTAAGCATGTTCCTTTGAAGGTCGAGAATAATGACACCGACTTCACGCGTCTTTATGAAAAAGGACAGGATGTAACAATGCCTGTCGCGCATGGTGAGGGAAACTATTTTGCTGAGCCTGATATAATCAAAAAAATTGAAGATCAGGGACAGGTTGTTTTCCGTTACGCTGATAATCCTAATGGATCGACAAATGACATTGCAGGACTGGTGAACGAGAAAGGCAATGTTCTTGGTTTGATGCCTCATCCTGAGCGCGTGTCCGAGCCTTTGCACGGTGGCCGTGATGGTGCAGCTATGTTTGTAAGTCTTTTTAAAAATATCTAAAGTTAAGAGGAAGAAATGACGGCGCAGCCTCAAAAAAGTGACATAAATCCTGAGATTGCTCGCTTGATTGCCGAGCATAATATGACTCATGATGAATATGGTATTTTGCTTGGTATTTTGGGGCGGGAGCCTACGGAAGCTGAGTTTGGTGTTGTTGCCGCCATGTGGTCAGAGCATTGTTCTTACAAATCTACGCGTGTGTGGCTCAAGACTCTTCCTACGACAGGTAAGCAAGTCATCATGGGCCCCGGAGAAAATGCAGGCGTGATTGATATTGGTGATGGTCAGGCTGCCGTTTTCAAAATGGAGAGTCATAATCATCCTTCTTTCATTGAACCATATCAAGGTGCGGCAACGGGTGTTGGCGGTATCTTGCGTGATGTTTTCACAATGGGTGCGCGGCCTATTGCTAGTCTTAACTCGCTTCGTTTTGGTGATCCTTCGCATCCGAAGACACGTTCGCTTCTTGCGGGTGTTGTTGCGGGGATTGGCGGTTATGGTAATTGCGTTGGGGTGCCAACAGTTTCGGGCGAGACAACATTTCATAAAAGCTATAATGGCAATATTCTTGTTAATGCAATGACCGTGGGACTAGCCCAAGCTGATCGGATTTTTACATCCAAAGCAACGGGTGTTGGTAACGCGATTGTTTATGTTGGATCAAAGACAGGCCGTGACGGTATCAAAGGTGCCACGATGGCATCGGGTGAGTTTAACGAAGCGGCAGAAAGCCAACGGCCTACGGTTCAGGTTGGCGATCCGTTCACCGAAAAATTATTGATTGAAGCGTGCCTCGAGATGATGGAAACGGAAGCCGTTGTTGCCATTCAGGATATGGGTGCGGCAGGTTTGACGTCTTCGGCTGTAGAGATGGCCTCCAAAGGTGGGCTTGGTATCGAGCTTGATCTCGATAAAGTGCCGTTACGTGCGCCGGAAATGAGCGCCTATGAAATTATGCTCTCCGAGAGTCAGGAGCGCATGCTCTTTGTTCTTAAACCAGGGCACGAGGAAGAAGCGGCTGCGATTTTTAGTAAATGGGAACTTGATTTTTCAGTTATTGGAAAGCTCACCGATACTGGCCGACTTGTTTGTCAGCGCGGCGGACGGGTCGAGATTGATATCAAAGTTGATCCTTTGGTTGAATCATCGCCGGTTTATAATCGTCCCTACGAGCTCACATTGCCGCAGCCTATTTTGAAAGCTGAAGATTATCCAATTCCAGACGGAGAAACGCCGCTTTCCATTCTCAAGAAGATGATTGGCACAGCGGATCTTTGTTCGCGACGCTGGATTTGGGAGCAGTATGATTGTCATGTTGGTGCCAATACGGCGCAAGCCTCTGGTGGTGGTGATGCCGGTGTTGTGCGTGTACACGGCACGAATAAAGGTTTGGCTATGAGCGTGGATTGTACGCCGCGTTATTGTGGGGCTGATCCTGCGGTAGGTGGTGCACAGGCTGTTGCCGAAACTTTCCGCAATATTTGTGCAGTCGGGGCCAAGCCTTTGGCTGTGACGGATAACATGAATTTTGGAAATCCTGAGAAACCACATATCATGGGCCAGTTTGTTGGCGCTATTGAAGGTATACGTGATGCCTGTGTTGCACTCGATTATCCTGTCGTGTCGGGGAATTGCAGTCTTTACAATGAAACGGATGGCCAGCCTATTTTGCCAACACCTGCGATTGGTGGCGTTGGTTTGCTGGAGGATGTAACCAAAGCTATGAGCTTTAATTTTAAGGCTGATGGTGAGACCATTATTCTTATCGGTGAGAGTAAAGGGGCTATAGGACAGTCACTTTATCTGCGCGACGTTTACGCTAAGGAAGAGGGTGCGCCGCCGCCGGTTCATTTGATAGCCGAGCGCCGTAACGGAAAGTTTATTCGTCAGATGATTAATGATCGTCAAATTACGGCGTGTCATGATGTGTCTGATGGTGGACTTTTGGTCGCGCTGGGTGAGATGGCTTTGGCAGGAAAGCGCGGATGTCAGATTGATTCCGTTACACAAGATAGCGGTTTCTGGTTTGGTGAGGATCAAGCGCGTTACATCATTACAGCTTCTGACGTGGACGCTGTTATTTCTGCTGCCAAAGAGGCAGGAGTGCCTTATATGATCCTTGGTTTAACAGGTGGCGATTCTCTTTGCCTTGGCGAGGAATGCGTTAAAGTCGAGTGGCTTGCCGATATCCATGAAAGCTGGATGCCCAGTTATATGGAGGATGCAACTCGAGAATGATGCAGGCTGAAGAAATAGAGAAACTCATCAATGAGTCCATGCCCGATGCCAAAGTCGTTATCGAGGATTTGCGCGGTGATGGCCATCATTATGCCGTCACGGTTGAGAGTGAGGCCTTCAAAGGTATGGTGTTGGCCGATCAACATCGAATGGTTTTTACGGCGCTTCAGGGACGTGTTGGTGGCCTTTTGCGCGAGATGACGTTGACAACGCGCTTGCCTTCCAAAAAAGGAGAATCTGATGGAACCTGATGCGCGTACACAACGGCTTATAGATCCTACAGTTCTCGATCGCATTCAAAGTGAGATTGATTCTGAAATTGTTGTTCTTTTTATGAATGGGACACCCGTTTTTCCGCAATGTGGGCCTTCCTCGCAGGCGGTGCAGATCTTAGGGCTTTTAGGTGTGCATTATAAAAGCATTGATGTGATAACAGACCCGAGTCTGCGTCTTGCCATTAAAGATTTTTCCAACTGGCCAACTTTGCCACAGCTTTTTGTTAAAAGTCAGTTTATTGGCGGCAATGATGTTATGCGCCAGATGCTGGAAAAGGGAAGCCTGCAAGAGCTTTTTAATCAGCTTTCTATTCCGATGTCTGACGCGCCTAATTAAACTTACAAGATGTTTGACCATCCCCACCATAGAGTACGAGCACAGAGTCCGGATTGTATGAGGTGGGCTTGCATTTGGCTCTTCCCAAAAGGAGAATAGCATAATTCTCTCCCGAGCGTGTGATGATAGAGCCGTTGCGCGGCAGCGCTTTTCTAGGCGGCTTGCAAAGGGCTCTGGGCTGTAACTTGACAGTTGTTAACTCTCCAGCATAATCAACGCCTGCCTTTGTTCCAGCAAGAACAATTTTTTTGAAGATATATTTGTTTTCAGATGTCTCGGCTGTGGCATCCATGCGCAATTGACAATACTGAGGGATTTCTTGTGCGGTATAGCCTAAGGCTCGCTCGATGATGCGCACATCTCGTTCACCCCATTGATAACGAGGAAGAACCCCTACATCTATCGTGTTGTCTGTTGCAAATAGCCCTTTTATCGAGATGTTCGCATATTCATCGATAAAGGTTGGATCTCTTTCGTGTTTTTTGGCCCACTGGGCTTTCATCTTTTCTATTTTTTCAACAAAGGGGTTTTTCTTGCGTCTTTGGGGCACTTTTCCTGCAGCAAGTTGTCGTGCAATGAGTGATTGCTCAAGCGTCATTTTTCCTTTGGCAATGGTGCCTCCCGGAGTGATGGGAAGCGTTGGTGCTTTTTTGAGGTTTGATTTATTCAGCATAGCTTCGAGCTCTTTTTGGGAAGGAGCTTTTAAGCCCAGTTTTTTTGAGCAGGTGGAGCATGGCACTTTTTTGCTTAGAATTGCAGGTGCAGATTCTTCTGGTGTGAGGTCCGTTGTTTCGGTGGGTGGTTTTATCGTTTTAGCGCTTCGTGGAATAAGGCCAAGATTAGGCAGATCAAACGTATCCGCGTCATCGCTTGGAAGCAGAACGCCAGAGGCGAACGCTGTTGAAGCGCTCAGCAAAAGACTTAAAAAAGCAAAGATAAGAAAACGGCGCATAAAAAACCTCCGCACCCATGGGGACAAACAGGCGGTTGGTGGAGCGGGTGAAGGGAATCG
>DOBW01000196.1 GCA_003504035.1 Rhodospirillaceae bacterium
AAAGGGATCAAGGCCTATAGCCAACATCTAGCGGAAAATTTTGAAGAGGAAATGCGGGTTTTTGTTATCACCGCTAAAAAGACCCCAAACATAGATCCTAAACTTCTACGTCTTTTCGAAAAGACGATAGAAGAAACAGCTAAAAAAATTAAAGCAACGGGTAACATTTTGCCCAATTTTCTTGGTGAGCCTGAAAAAGAAAATAATATACTTTTTTAGCCTTGCAGAAGCCTCTTGAGCAAATCCACATCCTCACGGAAAGCCGGATCATAAGCCGAAAGCTCTTCGATCTTGCGTACAGCATGAATAACCGTTGTGTGATCACGGCCACCAAACTTGCGACCAATTTCCGGCAAGCTGCGCGGCGTAAGTTGTTTGGCTAAATACATCGCGATCTGCCTAGGCCGCGCAACAGCACGCGCACGGCGCGCTGAATGCATATCGGCAATACGGATGTTATAATGCTCCGCAACTTTTTTCTGGATCTCGTCAATGGTAATACGCCGTTCACTTGTACGCAGAACATCGGCCAAGACTTCTTGTGCCATCTCAACCGAAATCGTACGGCCAACAAGCTGAGCATGTGCAACAATGCGATTAAGGGCGCCTTCCAGCTCACGCACATTAGAAGCAATCTTGTGCGCCAAAAACTCAATAACCTTATCGGGAATGGGACACCCGTGCTTTTCGGCTTTGGCGCCCAAAATACCCAAACGCAATTCATAATTGGCCGGATGCAAATCAGCAACAAGGCCCCACCCAAGACGCGAACGCAAACGCTCTTCCACACGATCAAGATCTTGCGGTGATTTATCGGCAGAAACGATAACCTGACGATTGCGATCAACCAAGGCGTTAAAGGTATGGAAAAATTCTTCCTGTGTCGTATCCTTACCGCCAATGAACTGAACATCATCAATCATCAAGACATCAACAGAACGGAATTGATCTTTGAAAGAAACGGTATCCTTGTAGCGAAGCGCGCGCACAAACTGATACATAAACTTTTCAGCCGACATATAAATAACGCGGCGGTTGGGGAAATTCTGACGAATATGCCAAGCAATAGCATGCATCAAATGCGTTTTGCCAAGGCCTGACCCGCCATAAAGGAAGAGCGGATTAAAGGTTGGCGTTTCCGTATCGGCAACGCGGCAAGCTGCCGCATAGGCCAACTCATTAGGCTTGCCAACAACAAAATTATCGAACGTAAAACGAGGATCAAGCGGCGCTTCATCAGCAGCCGAAGGTGAAGCCTGCGAAAGGCGCACAGCACTCGGAAAAGAATTTCCCTTTATTGAACTTTTCAAAGAAACATCTGGCTTGAGCAAAGGTGACACAACCGAAAATTGAACAGAACCTTTTTCAACAAGAGAAAGCCAAAGTGTGCGAACAATGTCACCATAATGAGCTTCGATCCAATCGCGCATAAAACGTGTTGGCACAGCCATCGCCAAAGTTGCGCCTCGCTCATCTTCTTCAACCTCGACAACAACAGGTTCAATCCAACGGCGAAAAGCTGTTTCACCTAAATGCTCGCGCAATTTTTCACGCAACGTTTCCCACGCGACCTTGGGCGCTTTTTTCTTCTTTGTGGAAACTGAAGGATCATCATTCATCTCGCCGTAAGCCTGCGTGTCTTTTTGAAATTGTTGTTTAGCAGCAGAAGAGACCATTGAAACCCTCACAGATATGATAAAAGGTTAGCGGACTGGAACAACATTTAGAACTGAACAAACATAAAACGCTGAACAAAAAAACTGAACCCTTCAAACGAAAACAACAAAAGATAAGCCATCGATCTGTTGCTCTCTTGGGCGGAGCACAACATAGACCGAAAGTGATTCGTTTTTCAATGGGTCTGAAGCAAGAACGTAAAAAAGAATCTTCTTGATTTTTAGAAGCCAAGCTTTTCAGCAAAAAAATCCGGCATCAAAAAGATTTCTGATGCCGGATAAAAATATTTAATTTTTATTTTAACCTTATGCCTTCACAGCTTTTTTAACGCGCCTAACAAGACGAGATGTTTTGCGTGAAGCGGTTTTCTTGTGCAAGGTTCCTCTCCCTGCAGCACGCGCTAACGCCGATTCAGCCGAACGCAAGGCTGTTGTTGCCGTTTTAACATCGCCTGCTTCAACTGTTTTCTCAACAGCCTTCACCAAAGTGCGAACTTTGGCGCGGCGAGAACGATTAAGCTCGTTACGTTTAACAGATTGACGCGCACGTTTGGCAGCGGATTTATGGTTAGCCATTTTATTCCCTTACAGTTTCATTTCCAAGGTGCCGAGCACTTAAATAAAAATACTTTTGGCACACATTAAACCTCCGGCAACAGGCGTTTAGTCCTATTGCACGAGAGGCCGCACTTTTACGCACCCCTCAAGCCTTGGTCAAGGATAAAAGCCATTTTCATGCCTATAAGGCAGAGAGAAAAAAATCTAAGATAGAGACTATAGTTAATAACGCTTTGTTTTATATTGTTATTGGAAAACGTCTAAATCCTGTTTGCCTTGTTTTTGACGCGAAAAAGTGATGTAATGGTTCGAAGGATCTTTCAAAGGAGGTTTGTAATGGTAGAACGCCTACAAGATGCAAATGCTTTCGATACACGTGCAGCTCTAGATGGTTTAGTCCCCGCTGGTACTTCCTTGGATCATGCCGTTTTTGATAGCAGGAATGGCACCATCATTGCTCAAATCAAAGAACCTCAAGCGAATATGGGATTTGACCAGTTTGTTTCCATGGGCGGGGCTCAAGACGCCACGCTAGCCAACCAGATTTCCAATACTGAAGCCCTCCTTGGTGCTGCACCCCAAGAATTTGCCTCTCCTGCACAGGAAAGAGTCTCCACCAGCACTATAGGGGCTAACCGTGCCAACACAGCTGTAAGAGCAGAGCGACAACCCGATGGGATGAGCTTCGCACCTATCGGTGCGTCTTTCGGACGTAAGACGTCAACACGTAATGTCCAGAGATTTTCTGCGCAAGCTCCAAACTTTGCCCCTAGACTACGTGGTCCTAAAACCATTAGAGAATATCGAGCGCTTGAAAGGCATCTGAAAACACTAAGAAACCAACAAGCTTTCCTTCGGGTACGACAACAAATGCCTATGCCTGCGGCCAACGGCTTCAGCCCCACCGTTACACGTACGGTTGCAGAACGCGCCGCACCCAGCTCTCGCCTTAATACTTTCGTAACCAACAACCACAACAGGCCTATAGGCTTCACGCAACGCCCTCACGGCCATTATGAAGAGCTAAATGCAGCCCTAGCCGCAAAACACGAGGAAGAGCTTAAAATAAGGGCCAAGAAGACCAAAGAGCTTGAGGCGCAGAATGAAAAAATCAAAATGGATAGAAAAGCAGAAGAAGCACCTCTCAGAAGAGCTACAAGAGATTATAATAGATCTCTTATTAAGAACGCGGCGAAGGTCTCGTTTATTTCCTTAGTTATTTAGGGAATCCCTCTTCCTACCTCCTATAAAAAAGGACGCTTTTTTTGCGTCCTTTTTTTATTACGAGCGAAACAACGCTGTAGGAAAGTAAAGTGGAATGACTATATATTTACAAAAGGCCCTTGAGGCTGCTATAGGAGGGCCAAGATGATTTCCTCTGTTCTAAAAAGCTCTTTTTTTTTCGCGCGTAACCTTTAAAAACAGGTCTGCATCGTCATGAAACTCATTGCCGGAACAAGCAACCAGCCCCTCGCCAAAGAAATCTCTGAATATCTTGGGCTTCCTCTGGCTAAAACATCTATACGCCGTTTCAATGATATGGAAGTTTTTGTAGAGATTTTGGAAAATGTGCGCGGTGAAGACACCTTCGTCATTCAGCCAACCTCCTACCCCAGTAATGACAGCTTGATGGAGCTTTTGATTACCATTGATACGCTGAAACGAAGCTCTGCACGGCGCATCACAGCCGTTACGCCTTATTATGGCTATTCACGCCAAGACAGAAAATCATCGCCACGCTCGCCCATCACAGCCAAGCTGGTGGCCAATCTTATCACTGTTGCTGGAGCTGACCGCGTTTTGACGATGGATTTACATGCCGGTCAAATCCAAGGCTTTTTCGATATTCCGCTTGATAATCTCTATGCCTCCCCCGTTTTTATTCGCGATATTCGCGACACCATGTCAGTTCATGGTAAATTACCTGAGGAATTAACCATTATTTCGCCTGATGTTGGTGGCGTTGTTCGAGCACGTGGCTTGGCCAAAAGACTGGATGCAGGCCTCGCCATTATCGATAAACGCCGCGAAAGGATTGGCGAATCCGAGGTTATGAACATTATTGGTGACATTAAAGACCGCAATTGCCTTCTGGTTGACGACATTGTCGACAGCGCCGGAACGCTTTGCAACGCTGCTAGCGCTATGATGAATGCCGGTGCGAAATCAGTTGCAGCATACATCACACATGGCGTATTCTCCGGCCCAGCTGTTGAGCGCATTGAAAAATCTGCCTTAACCAACATAACGGTTACGGACTCGATTGCAGCAACGCCTGAAGTTGAGGCTTCCAAAAAAATTAGGCAACTTAGTGTTGCTCCGCTTCTGGCCGAAGCTATTGCCCGCATCGGTCAGGAACGTTCGGTTTCAAGTCTGTTCAATTGAGCAGCCTGAAAAGACCATAAAGGTCAAACCCAGCACCCCTGGAGGCTGGGATATTAAAACAAGATATAGTCATTTTGCAGACCCGTCCGGTTCTTAAGTGGAATGACTACAAACAAGGAGCAAGTAAAATGAATGATATTGTTACACTTGCGGCCTCGTCGCGTGAAAGTGTCGGCAAGGGGACCGCACGCGCCGTTCGTCGCAATGGGCAGGTGCCTGCCGTTATTTACGGCGATAAAAAGCCGCCTGTATCCATTACTATTGAAGAAAAAATTCTGGTTCGTTATGCCAACGGATCGGGCTTTTTCAGTCATCTTTTTGATATTGAACTTGATGGTAAAAAACTTCGCGTTTTGCCGCGCGATATTCAGTTCCATCCTGTTACGGATCGTCCATTACATGTAGATTTTCTGCGCATTGCTGCAGGCACAAAAGTCAAAGTAAGCATTCCGATCTCTTTCATCAATCATGAAAAATCAGCAGGTCTGAAACGTGGTGGTACACTTAATGTCGTAAAACACGACATTGAAGTTCTTTGTGCGCCAGCTAAGATTCCTGAGAAATTTGAACTCTCTTTGGAAGGCTACGAAATCGGCGACCCTGTACATTTAAGCTCGCTCAAGCTGCCTGAAGACGTAACCTTGACAACCAAAGAAGCTCCTAACTTTACCATTGCTTCAATTGCCATTCCTTCAGCCGTACGTTCTGAAGGGGCTGACAAGCCTGCTGAAGGCGAAGAAACTGCTGCTACCGACACCAAAGATGCTGAAGCCAAGGATGCCAAAGCGGCACCCGCTGCAAACGCACCTGCGGGCAAGAAGTAAGGTCACGTAGCGTGGCAAGTCCAGACAAATTGATAGTCGGTCTCGGAAACCCTGGGACCGACTATCTTTTTAATCGGCATAATATTGGGTTTATGGCACTGGATGTTCTGGCTGAAATCACGCAAGCAACCGCTTGGCAAAAAAAGTTTAAAGGCGCGATCTCACGTTCAGAAATTAAAGGATTTCACCTTCTCTTACTCAAACCTATGACCTTTATGAATCTCTCAGGTGAAGCAGTTGCCGAAGCTCTCCACTATTACAAAATTGAGCCAAGCGATATGGTCGTCTTTCACGATGACATTGATCTTGCCGAGGGCCAGATTAAAGTCAAACAAGGCGGCAGTCATGGCGGACATAATGGTCTTCGCTCTCTCGATTCCCATATTGGAAAAAACTATTGGCGTGTACGCATGGGCGTTGGCAGGCCAGATCACAAAGCAGATGTAAGCGATTATGTTTTGAAAAATTTTGCCAAAACCGACCTTCTTTGGCTAGAGCCTCTTTTAGGGGCAATCCCTGATGCGCTGCCGCTTCTCCTTGAGGATAATGTATCAAAGTTCATTCAAGCCCTCCCCAAAAAGGAGCCTGTTTAGGAGCCTTTCAGGCTCATACTGTAAGGAACTTTAATCTCGAAAGTTGCCCCCTTATAAAGCTCGGAAGAAACAGCAATTGATCCGTTAAGCTTGCTAACTTCCAGTTCAACAGCCTCCATGCCAACACCACGACCAGACAAAGCCGTTACCTTGTCCATCGTTGTAAAGCCAAAGGTCAGAATTCTCTGAATAACTTTTTTATCATCCTCGAAACGCCATTCTCCTTCAGGATCCTGTATCGCCAATTTTTCACGTACCCGCGTAGGATCTATACCATTACCATCATCAGAGATAACAATTCGGAGATCTTGCTCTCCCTCACCTCGCAATGAAGAGACAATTTCGAATAAAATCTTGACCTGACCTGCTGAATCTTTTCCACGTGCCATACGCGTGACAGGAGGTTCAATCCCATGATCCGAAATGTTGCGGCTTATATGCGTTAAAGAAAACAAAAGATTTTGAAGTGATTTGGTAAGAACCCTTGGGTTTGTTCCTTCGAAAATAATGGGCTTTACTTGTTTGTCCATCATCCCGACAAGCTCACGCAACTCGCGCTCGAAAGAATGGAAACATTCGCGAATGGGCACAGCAACGATAACCTCGAGATAGCGCTGCACCAATTCAGGATCTGCCTTAACAGCAATCAATTCTTCGGCAAAAGCATAAATATCATTTTCAACAATCTCTCGCACCGTGCCACGCCACTCACACTCCTTCCCGATGAGAGAAGAAATTTCTTCATTTGTGCGCGCCAAGGCAGAAGCTATTTTTTGGCGACAAGGCGTAAGCCGTGCCAAAAAATCAGTCTTGCTGTTAACTTCAGGACCACGAAGATCAGTCTCCACTTGATGCATAATTTCACTGAAATCAGTCAAATTAAACTGCTTAAGAGAAGCTTTTAAGGTATGTATCCCACGCAAAAGATTGGGCACATTAAGCGTATTCTCATCAAGATTTTCGCTTTCCTGTAGAAAAGAACGCACATGCTCCAACGTTGACCTGAACTGATTGCGATCTTTAAAAATGCGACAAATCATCTCGGCAAAATTTTGTTGGTGCGCCGCTGCCTGACGCGCAGCATATTCTTCTGTCTGATCCGTTGCGATAAGGACGAGATTTCTCAACAAACCGCTCTTGCCATAAAGAGGCCGATAAATTAGAGAAACGCGCCGCTGTGAACTGTGTGAAAAAAAGGATGGAAAGAAGCGGACAACATCATCAAAACTAAGCGCATGGTCAGGTTGAAAGAGAACCTCGAGCCAATCCTTAAAATCACTTTTATTCTCTTCAGGAATTTGCAAAACATCCGTAATATTTTTGCCTGCTGGCACCGTTTCTAAAAGATCAAGACAGGCTTGCGAATAAACATTGCCGCAAACACCTTCACGATCAAAAACGACAAAGCCCTGCCCAAGCGAGTTAACAAGAACCTCTGTCAACCGCGCCTGATCCGTAACATGCTTATGGACACGAAAGTTCAGGACATAAAGTCCAATAATACCAATAAAAGAAACAATCACCATAACGGCGAAAGATAAAGGATGCGTAACAGGCGGCTTTTCAAAAACAGGTAAGGCAATGGCAAACAAAAGGAAGGCAACAATCGCCGATAAACCAGCTAAGGAAACATGGACAACGTCAACGTGACGCACGCCTTCTGTCAACACTGCATCGCCGACAGATTTCTCATGTTGTGTTGTGTCCTGCTCCATGGACCTAACCTCGGCCATCATAAGACCCGTTCTTTTTATAAAAAAAACTAATTTTCAACTTCACGTTTACCGTACACAACTATGTGAACCTGAAAAAGCTGCCCCTCCAGATAAAAGGGAATGATCATATAGGGGCCACGATGAAACTGACTGACAAAGTGTCCGCGCCCCGTTACGACGCTTGGAATGCCAAGTTTAAGGCCATAACCGCGCCCATTAAGCTCTGTTTTGATTTGACCAAAAATCATATTGGTAATCTCACCGACAGCATCAACGGTCATTTCATGAGTGACAGCAATCGAATTCCCGACAATGCGCGGCAAAATATCGCGGACCGTATCAAAGGTAAGACACAAAATCATCGTGCCTTCCAGCTCGTCCTGAACAAGGCCAATAACACCGGAAACATCGCCTACAAGAGAAACCATCCCTTTGCCAACTTCAAAAGGACCGGGGGTAATTTCAACATCAAAAGTTGATTGCATAGCCGAACAAACAGCTATCGTAACATCACGAGACAGCTGCATATCAAGTGCTAAATTTTGCTCGCCTTGCCCCATTCCAGCCCCGCTTGCTGTCAATAACCTTCAACTGAATCTTCTTGGCGCTTACGCTTGATCCACTCATAAATCTCGAACAGTTTCTTGCTCAAATCAGAAGGCGAGACAGGTTTGATAATATAAGATGTTGCACCAGCTTTAATGGCTTTCATGATATTCTGCTGCTCGGATTCAGCTGTTAGCATAACAAAGGCGGTCCCCAAATATTCAGGGCGCGTCCTGAAATAGTTAAGCACCTCAATGCCTGAAATTGTTGGCATATTCCAATCCAGAAAAACAAGATCATAGGGCTGATTGACTTCCTTGGCCTTTTGCACAAGCTCAATGGCTTCATTCCCATCGGCAGCC
>DOBW01000004.1:0-5629 GCA_003504035.1 Rhodospirillaceae bacterium
GCTTAGATTGAAATTTCAGGTGATGGATTTCGGTCTTCGCCGGAATGACGTTTTTTTATTGATGCAGCAGGACTGGATCGTCACGCTTCGCTCGCGATGACGCAAAAAGGATTTCTAACGCGATGCACGCGCAATAATTTTCGACAATCTTCCGTTACAACTTTTGCTGAGCCGCGCATACTCTTCTTTTGTGTCTATTTTTAGCTGCTGCTTTTCGCGCACGGTGGAGAGATTCTTGCTGAGATCATGCATATAACGCGAAACTGTATCACGTATCATGCTCTCGGCCAGAGGTGCTGAGCTTACGCGAAGAACCCCGATTTCCCGAATAGCTTTTTTGAGCAGTGCAGGAAACTTTTGTGCGTAAAGACGGACAAGATTTCGGTCGGTTTGTACATGTTGAAACTCATGTTCTAAAACCGTTTTATAGCTGCATGAACCATATGGCAGCTCGTGTGCGATATAGACGGTTGTGTCTTCAAAACCGAAAGTAAGATTAAAGCTGCCAATTTGTGTGCAGACCTTATGGTCACGTGGCGAGATCTTGGTGACGATCTGATAGGAGGAATCGAATTTTAAATTGGCGGCTGTCAGACCCACGGGCGTTTCGTGGCTGGTCGAGCTAAACCTTGCTTGATCTTTGCTGGAGGCCATGGCGCGAAGAGCGGTGAGTCTTTGTGAGGTATCAATCTTGGGCGTGTTTAGAAGGGGCCTGACAACGACCTTTGCTTCTTCAAAAGGAGGGCAACCATAAGATTGTTCAGCGCTTACAGGCGAGGCCAAGAAAACGAAAAAAAGGAAAAAGAGAAGATGAAAATAAGTTAATATCATTTCCGTCTAGTGTACCGCATTAACCTTAAGAAAAACTTCCTCATTAGTTTCATGAAAAAGGAGTATATTGCGTCTAACAATTTATTAACAAAAACTTAATATTTTAAGCGAGTTTTTCATGTCAAACATTATTCCTCTTTTTCAGTCAAACCAGAACACCCCAGTTCTTCCCAAAACGCATCAAGTGCCCAAGGCTTACACTTTGGTGGGTTCTTTGGCTACAATTTGGATGACAGGCCAAGGGGCAAAATATGTACGCTTTCCCCAGCTTGTTCGCGAGATTGATGCCTGTTCTTTCTTTGCCGATTCAGCATGGCGTGAGCTTGATGATGCTTATGGCGCCGCTTTGCATTTTTTGGACAATCTGATGGAAGACAAGACTTTTTGGGAATCACTGTAAACTATAGAAAAGCTTAAAATTTACTTTAGCTTTAGGGGTTTTTAGTCACTTGGCCTCAGGCTTTTTTTTTGGTAAAATCCTCTCCGTAGAAAAGGGAGAGGTGATTTGTCAGAAGACGAGGAAGAATTATACAGACGTCTTGAGAATCCTTCGCGAAGATCTTTTTTGCGTTTGGGTCTTGCTTTACCATTTTTGTCAGCCTCTTTTCTTACGCCAACAAGTTTGTTAGCGGCATCTGCCGTGACGCCATTAAAATGGTCGCAGCCTGTTAGGCCGACAACAAAACCGAAAGCGCCGCGCCTTATCGTTATTGATCCAGGGCATGGCGGTCATGATCCGGGTGCCATTGGTCATTCTGGAACAAAAGAAAAGCATGTTGCTCTTGATATTGCGCGGCATATGGCGCGCGTTCTTTCCAAAGAAGAAGGCATAACCGTCAAGCTTACACGTGATAGGGACAAGTTTTTATCCTTGAAGGAGCGTGTGCGTATTGGGCGCGAAACGCATGCGGATATGTTTTTTTCCATTCATGCTGACAGTGCACCCAATAGACGCGCGCGCGGACTTTCGGCTTACACACTTTCAGAAAAAGCTTCAGATAAGTTCGCTAGCATGTTGGCAGAAAAAGAAAATAGCGCCGATCTTATAGGCGGTGTTGAATTGCCTTCTGATGATCAAGATGTTGCCGACATCTTGTGTGATTTGGCTGCTCGGCGCACGCGCAACACGGCGCAACGGGTTAAGGTTGGTTTTATCAAGGGAATAGGGCGGCGTTGGCGTCTTTTAGAGGAACCTATGCGTGCGGCGAACTTTGCTGTTTTGCGTTCACCGGAAGTGCCGGCCATGTTGGTTGAGACAGGTTTTTTGTCCAATAAGAGAGACGAGGCGCTTTTATCGAAAAAGAAGAGTCGGCATAAAATTGCTTCTCTTATGGCTCAGGAAATCACCTTTTTACTGCGAAGTCCTCTTTTTGGTTAATACAGCCTTTTTGTTTTTTTCTAAGATTTGCTTGTTAGTAAATTGAAACAAAAGGAAAAGGGCACCTGCCAAAGGATGCAAGAAAGCTTCTTTTTACCAAAGATAGGTTTGACTCAGCTTCGTTAAGCCCTTATATAGCTTTCTTTCCAAACAGGTTTATCTTGGAGTTAAAGTACAGTGAAACGCACCTATCAACCCAGCAAGCTGGTTCGCAAGCGCCGTCATGGTTATCGCTCGCGCATGGCAACCAAGAGTGGCCGCGCTATTGTTGCGCGCCGTCGTGCTAAGGGTCGCAAGAAGCTAACCGCTTAATTTTTAGCGGGGTAAGCAGATCCTAGACCCTAATCCCATCGTTGTTCTTAAAAAGAGATCCGAGTTTCTTGCCGTTGCGGCTGTGCGTGAGCGGTGGGTAACGCCTGCCTTTATTTTGCAAAAAGCGCCGCGCCCTGATTTGGATAAGCAAGAGCTTTGCGGCTTTGGACTAACCGCCAGTAAAAAGATGATAGGTAATGCTGTGGCGCGCAACCGTGCACGACGACGCCTTCGTGCTTTAGTACGTGAGATTTTACCAATGCTTCCTGTATCAGGGCTGAACTTTGTTTTGATTGCGCGAAAAGATGTTTTAACGCGCGATTATGCGGCACTCCGTAAGGATTTTCTTTGGGCTATGAAGCGCCTTGATGTGAAAACAGTATAATGGCGTGGCTTTTTCGCTTTTTGATCTGGATTTATCGGCATTCGCTGTCTTTCTTTATAGGCCGTCAATGCCGTTTTGAGCCAAGTTGCAGCGCTTATGCTGATGAAGCCATTAAGATTCATGGCGCGTGGTGCGGCATGCTTTTGGCTCTTAAACGAATTAGCCACTGCCATCCTTGGGGAGGGCAGGGCTATGATCCTGTGCCAGACAAGGAAGAGGAAGGGTAATTTTAGCCTTTAGCCTTGTGCTAGAGTGCTTTCATGTTAGATTGCCCCGTTTTGTGTAACCCAAAGAAACTAGCTTGAGAGATCATGGACAATAATAATTTCCTCGTTGCCGTTGTTTTGTCAGTCGCCATTTTGGTTGGCTTTCATTATTTGTATGAAGAGCCTCAAATTGAGAAAGCGCGCATTGAGCTGCGTTTATCTCAACAAGAAAAAGAGGCTGCCGTTAAAGCGCCCGTTGTGATCGATGCGCCTTTGCAGTCGCGCGACGAGATTTTGGACGATACACCGCGCATAAAAATTGAAACGAGTGAAGTACGCGGCTCTATTCAACTTAAGGGCGCGCGGCTGAATGATCTTGAGCTTCTTAAGTATCGTGAGACAACAGATCCTTCGTCTCCTGAAATTGTTCTTCTTTCTCCGGCTTCTTCTGCGCCGCCGCACAAAGGTTATGTTGTTTCCTTTGGCTGGCTTGCAAAGGCGGGCGCTTCCGTGCCGACCGAGGACACGATTTGGAAGGCTGATAGAAAGACACTCACAACGGAAAATCCCGTTCTTTTAAGTTGGAATAATGGCCAAGGTCTTTTGTTCGAGCGCTTCATCGAAATTGATGAAAACTTTATGTTCACGGTGACGGATCGTGTCCGTAATAAAAGCGGGAAAGAAGTTCAGCTCTATCCTTTTGGTTCCATCACGCGTTATGGCTTACCTTCTGTGCAAAGCACATATGTTCTTCATGAGGGGCTTATTGGGGTTTTAGAAGGAACGCTCAAAGAGATTGATTACGAAGATTTGATGGAAGGACCCAAAGAATCTTTCGAAAGCGAGGGTGGGTGGCTTGGTTTTACGGATAAGTATTGGCTTGTTTCGTTGATCCCTGAGCAAAATGAAAAAATCACAGCTTCTTTTTCTTATGAGATCGGACAAGACAGGCAGCATCCAGAAAATGGTGTTTTTCAAACAGATTTTCGCGCCGCGCCGCTTAGCATTGCTTCTGGCACAATGGGCGAGCGCACTACGCATCTTTTTGCAGGAGCTAAGAGTGTTTCGCTTTTAGATGGCTATAGCGAGACATTGGAAATTCCTCTTTTTGATCGGGCCATTGATTTTGGTTGGTATTATTATTTAACCAAGCCGTTTCTTTATCTCCTTCATGAGTTCAGCCTTGTTTTAGGTTCGATGGCGCTAGCTATTGTGCTCTTCACGGTTCTTCTTAAAGTCTTGACCTTGCCTTTGTCGCTTAAATCTTCGCGTTCGATGGCGCGGCTTAAAGAGCTTCAGCCCGAGATCAAGGAACTTCAAGAACGCTATAAGGATGACAAGCAGCAAGCCAACATTCAGCTGATGGAGTTTTACAAGCGCGAAAAAGTTTCACCTGTTTCGGGCTGCGTTCCTATGCTCATTCAGATTCCGATTTTCTTCGCTTTGTACAAGGTTCTTTATGTTGGCATTGAAATGCGCCATGCGCCGCTTTTCGGTTGGGTCAAGGATATGTCGGCGCCTGATCCAAGTTCAGTCTTGACGTTGTTTGGCGCTTTGGATGTGTCTTTCCTTCCGCATGTTGGTGTTTGGCCTATCTTAATGGGTATCAGCATGTTCGCGCAGCAGAAGCTATCGCCGCAGCCAACAGATAAGTCTCAGGCGCGTATCTTCTTGTTCATGCCGATTATGTTTACCTTCATGATGGCGCAGATTGCCGTTGGTCTTATCTTTTATTGGACGGTTAGCAATATCTTGGGAATCGGGCAGCAATGGTATGTCATGTATCAAACCAAAATGAAGCACCCTAAAAAATAAGTGGGCGATGTGAGCAAAGAAGAAAACAAAAATGAAGAGTCCCGCCGCTTTTTTGCAGGGCCGTGTGATTTTGTTTTAGCGGCGGCAGAGCCAGATCATCTGGAGTCGCTTCCACTTGAAGCGCCGGAAGTCGCCTTTTGGGGACGCTCGAACGTTGGTAAGTCTTCTTTGATTAATGGCATCACAAATCGCAAAGGTTTGGCGCGCGCCTCCAATACACCGGGGCGCACACGTCAGATTGTTTTTTTTAATATGAAGGATCAGCTTTTGCTGGCGGATCTTCCGGGATATGGCCACGCCAAGGCTTCTAAGAGCGAGATTAAAAGCTGGAATGCTTTCATTCGTTATTATCTTAAAACGCGGTGTAATCTCCGTTGTGTTTTGCTTCTCATTGATGGTCGCCACGGGCTGAAAGCTATCGACAAAGAGAAAATGGCGTTTTTGGATGAGATGGCCGTTAATTACCAAATCATTCTTACCAAGGTTGATCAAAACAAAGACGATCTTGAGGGGTTGGTGAAAGAGGTTCAAAAAGCGCTGAAAAAACATCCGGCTGCACGCCCTGAAGTTTTGGCCTCTAGCGCTCAAAAAGATGTTGGTTTGAGTCAGATAAGAAATTTTCTTTATGAATTCATCTAGTCAAACCCTTTTATCCCCACACATCGTTATTTCACTCGTCACGTAGAAAAGACTACGCTTCCT
>DOBW01000004.1:5673-12308 GCA_003504035.1 Rhodospirillaceae bacterium
GCCTGTTTTTTGACAAAAAAGGCGTAAAGCATAAGAATCGTTAGTGTTTTTTTTACCTTTTATCCTTTGATAAAGGGTAAAACACCTTGATTTACTTAGATAAGACGCTATAATGCTGGCTAATCCGGGTGGTTGACGGGGTGGGCGAAAGCCCGCCTTTTTTATTGTCTTCCCCGAAAAGATAACAGAATCGTTAAACGAGGTTCGAGAAATGGAATTGTTGCATGTAGCCGATGCTGTCGCACGTGAGAAAAACATTGAGCGTGACGAAGTTTTAGAGGCAATGGAACAGGCTATACAGAAAGCCGGTAGAGCCAAATATGGTCACGAGCACGATATTCGCGCTATGATTGATCGCAAAACGGGTGAAGTGAAGCTTCAGCGCTTTCTTCTCGTGGCCGATCCTGTTGAGGAAGAATACGTCCAGATTTCTCTTAAAGAAGCGAAAAAAACAAATTCAGAAATTGAGGTTGGTGGGTATGTCATTGATGACTTGCCGCCGATTGATCTTGGCCGCATTGCTGCACAGACGGCAAAGCAAGTTATTGTTCAAAAAGTTCGTGAGGCCGAGCGCCGCCGTCAATTCACCGAATACAAAGATCGTATTGGCGAAATTGTCAGTGGTATAGTCAAGCGTGTTGAGTATGGCAATATAACGATTGATCTTGGTCGCGCCGAAGCTATTTTGCGCCGTGATGAATCCTTGCCGCGTGAGCATTTGAAGAATGGTGATCGTGCCCGCGCCTATATCTATGATGTACGCGAAGAGCAGCGCGGTCCGCAGATTTTCCTCTCACGCACGCATCCTGTTTTTATGGCGCAGCTCTTTTCTCAGGAAGTGCCCGAGATTTATGACGGCATTATCGAGATTAAGTCTGTCGCACGTGATCCTGGAAGTCGTGCTAAAATCGCTGTTATCTCGAATGATAGCTCTATTGATCCTGTCGGCGCTTGCGTTGGTATGCGCGGCAGCCGTGTTCAGGCCGTTGTGGGTGAGCTTCAGGGCGAAAAAATTGACATTATCCCTTGGTCTTCCGATCCCGCGACGTTTGTTGTGAATGCTTTGGCACCAGCCGAGGTTGCCAAGGTTGTTTTGGACGAAGAAAACCATCGCATGGACGTAGTTGTTCCTGATGAGCAGCTTTCTTTGGCTATTGGTCGCCGTGGCCAGAATGTACGTCTTGCTTCGATGCTAACGGGTTGGGACATTGACATTTTGACCGAGAAAGAAGAATCCGACCGCCGTCAGGAAGAGCTTCATGTTCGCACAACGCTCTTTATTGAAGCGTTGGCCGTTGATGATGTTATCGCTCATCTTCTGGTAAGCGAAGGCTTTACGCGCGTTGAGCAAATTGCTGATACGCCTGCGGACGAATTGGCTGAGATTGAAGGCTTTGATCTTGAGGTTGCGGCTGAGCTTCAGCAGCGTGCCCGTGCTTGGCTTGCAGAATTGGCTGAAAAACTTGAAGCTAGACGCGTTGAGCTTGGCGTCACGGATGACGTTATTGGTCTTGTTAACATGACACCAGAGATGGTTGTCAAATTAGGGGAGAAAGAGGTCTTAACCTTGGACGATGTTGCCGATCTGGCTAGCGATGAGCTGCGCGAGATAATTGGTGAAAGTCTAAGTGAAACACATGCCAACGAAATTATTATGGCTGCGCGCGAACATTGGTTCGCGGACGAACAGCCCGCCGATCCGGCGTAACTGAAGAAAATGAGGTACAGCACAGAACATGACAAAGGCTTATCCTTCCTTCTCAAACGAGACTACGCCAGAGGTGTCTTCACCTTCTGTACGGCGTTGCTTGGTCTCGCTCGAAGTAAAGCCTAAGTCCGAGCTTGTCCGTTTTGCGCTTGATCCTTCCAAAACAATCGTTCCTGATATTGCCTGTAAATTACCTGGTCGTGGCCTGTGGGTGACAGCGGATGCTGCGCTTATTGATGAAGCTATCCAGAAAAATCTTTTTTCCAAAGCTGCTAAAACAAAAGTTATCGTTCCAGCTGATCTTAAAGATCAGATAGAGCAGCTTTTAGCGCGTCGTTGTCTTGATCTTTTGGGACTTGCCAAAGCTGCGGGTGCTGTGGTTGCGCGTGAGCAAAAGGTTTTGGAAGCGCTTTCTAGCCATGAGCTGGAAGGCATTCTTTTAGCCTGTGATGCCGGTAATGATATCAAAAAGAAAACACAGCGCATCAAATGTTTTTCCAACCTGATGACACGTGACGCACTTGGTGCGGCTTTGGGGCGTGAGCAGGCGGCTGTTGTAGGATTACGTCCTCATTCTTTGACTAAAAAATTAAAGCAGGAACTGGCACGGTGGCAAGGCGTTGCTTTGCCTAATCCTGTTCTTGTAAATCTTCAATCTAACCAACCATGCGTAACGGAAGTAGTGACTTAATATGACTGATGAAAAGCCTAAAAAGGTATTGTCTCTGGGCAACAAACCAAAGCTTGAGCTGAAGACGCCTCCTGCTAAGGAAGCTGCAGGTGTGGTTGGTTCCGTCCGCCAGAGTTTTTCTCATGGGCGTAGCAAGACTGTTGAGGTTGAGGTTAAGCGCAAAAAAAGAACAACAGCTGCTGCAAAGAAAATGGAAGCTAAGACAGCTTATCAGGCTGATAATACTTCAGGTGGTCGCCAGCTTACACAAGAAGAGCGTGAATCGCGTATGCGTGCTTTGCGCGGGGCTGTTTTAGAGAATGAACAGCGCAAACAAGACGCTGAGATGCAGGCACAAGAAGAAGAAAAAATTATTGATACGCAAGGCACGTCTCAGGAAGAGGGGCTTAGTGAAAGAGAGCGCTTGCGCCGCCGTGAGATGGAAGAACTGCGTAGCATTCAGGATCAAGAGAAAGCTGATGGTGAGCAGCGCAAAAAAGAAGACGAAAAGCGCGCCAAAGTTTTAACGGCCTCTGCGCCGAAGCGTCGCGGTGAAGGCGCCGAGCGTGTGTCGCCAGTGCGTAATGATGGACCTTCTGCGCCACGTGGCGGGGCAGGGTATCGCCGTGGGGCAGGGGATGATAATGATCGTCGTCCTCGTCGTGGTGCGCCTTCACAGCGCCGTGGGAGCTCGGATCGCCGTCGCGGTGGTAAAATGACCATTACGCAGGCGCTTTCGGGTGAAGAGGGTGGTCGTCATCGTTCTATGGCTGCTATGCGCCGTCGTATGGAGCGTGAAAAACGTCAAAATATGCAGACGCAAGAGCAAGTTAAAGTGACGCGTGATGTTATTGTTCCTGAAGTTATCACTGTTCAAGAATTGGCAGCGCGTATGGCTGAACGCGGCGTTGATGTTATCAAAGCGCTGATGAAACTTGGTGTTATGGCCACGATTACACAAAGCATTGATGCCGATACGGCGGAGCTTGTGGTAACCGAGTTTGGTCATCGCATTAAACGTGTTGCAGAATCGGACGTTGAGGAAAATCTCTCAATTATTGAAGATACAGATGACAACATGTCGTCGCGTCCGCCGGTTGTAACTGTGATGGGGCATGTTGATCATGGTAAAACGTCGCTTCTTGATGCGCTGCGTAGCGCCGATGTTGTTGCGGGTGAAGCGGGTGGCATTACCCAGCATATAGGTGCCTATCAAATCATGTTGCACACGCCGCGTCATGGATTTGATCGCATCACTTTTATTGATACGCCGGGACATGCTGCCTTTACGGAAATGCGTGCGCGCGGTGCGAACGTTACGGATATCATCATTCTTGTTGTGGCGGCTGACGATGGAATTATGCCGCAAACGATTGAAGCCATTCGCCATGCGAAGGCGGCAAAGGCACCTCTTGTTGTGGCCATTAACAAATGTGATTTGGAAGGAGCTAACCCTGATCGTGTGCGTCAAGAGTTGCTCCAGTACGATGTTCAGGTTGAAGAAATGGGCGGCGATGTTCTTTCTGTTGAAATATCCGCTAAAAAGAAAACAGGTCTGGATAAAGTTAAAGACGCCGTTTTGTTGCAAGCCGAAATGCTTGATCTGAAGGCTAATTCTGATCGTCCGGCTGAAGGTGCTATTATTGAAGCTAAATTGGAGCGTGGTCGCGGTTCTGTTGCAACGCTTTTGATTAAACGCGGCACAATTAAAGTTGGTGATGTGTTCGTTGCGGGTGGCGAGTGGGGTAAAGTTCGCGCTCTTGTCGATGATCGCGGACAAAGCGTTCCCTCGGCAGGGCCTGCGATGCCTATTGAGGTTCTTGGGCTTAACGGAACACCTGTTGCGGGTGATGAGCTGATGGTGGTGCCATCAGAATCACGGGCACGTGAAATTGCCGATTTCCGGTCACGCCGCCGCCGTGAGATTATTTCTGCAGCAAACAAGCGCACAACGCTTGAGCAAATGATGGAAAACATCAAAGAAGGCGAAGCTCAGGAGTTCCCAATCTTGATTAAAGGCGATGTGCACGGTTCTGTTGAGGCTCTTAAAACGGCCTTGGAAAAACTTTCTGAAGAAAACAAGGAAGTCAGAGTCAATGTTTTGGATTCTGCCGTTGGCGCGATTACGGAATCTGATGTAACGTTGGCTAATGCATCCAAGGCCATTGTTGTTGGCTTTAATGTGCGCGCTAATCCGCAAGCACGTGAAATGGCCAAGCGTGACGGTGTCGAGATTCGTTACTATTCGATCATCTATAATGTGATTGATGATGTGAAGCAGGTTCTCTCTGGCATGCTCGCGCCAGAGCTACACGAGAAGTTCCTTGGCAATGCGCTTATTCAACAGGTCTTCAATATCACCAAGGTTGGCAAGGTCGCCGGTTGTAAAATTACGGATGGTTTGGTTCGTCGTGGTGCAAAGGTTCGTTTGCTGCGTGATGATGTGGTTATTCACGAAGGTGCGCTCAAGACGCTTAAGCGTATGAAGGAAGAGGTCAAGGAAGTTCGCGATGGATTTGAATGTGGTATGGCCTTTGAGAAGTACGACAATATTCAAGAAGGCGATGTTACCGAATGCTTTGAAATCGAGGAAATCGCGAGAGCGTTATAGGCTGAGAGAAAGGGAGGCCGCTTATGCGTAGCCAGAGACAGTTAAAGGTTGGTGAGGCTCTGCGGCACGCGCTTTCTGGTTTGTTTCAGCGTGGCGACATTCCTTGGCCCAAAGGGTTTGTGGTGCCTATGATTACGATCTCGGAAGTTACAATGAGTCCCGATCTTCGCAATGCTACGGTTTATTTTTTGGCGATGGGTGGCGAAGGTGGTGATGCCACGCAGCGTGTTTTATCCAAGATAGCGGGTTTTTTCCGTCATGAATTGGCGCATGCGGTTAAACTTCGCTATGTTCCCAATTTGGTTTTTGAAGCGGACACGAGTTTGGAATATGCGGACAACATTGAACGTATTTTAAGCGATCCTATCGTTTCCAAAGATTTGGAAATGGATGAAAATATCTCTCTTGATCCGGAAGAAGATATTTAACGTGATGGGCAGCATACCGCCTAAACCTTCCGTTCATGGTTGGCTTATTCTCGATAAACCTTTGGGTCTAACCTCAACGCAGGCGCTTGGTAAAGCGCGGCGTCTTGTCGGTGGGAAAAAGGTTGGCCATATGGGGACGCTTGATCCGTTGGCGACAGGTGTTTTGCCTTTGGCTTTTGGCGAAGCAACAAAACTGATCCCCTATATTCAAGACGGCGAAAAAGAATATCTCTTCACGGTTCGCTGGGGTCTCAAACGGACAACGGATGATGGCGAAGGGGAGGTCACTGCGCAAAGTCCCGTGCGCCCCACAGAAGAAAAAATCTTTATGGCCTTGCGTTCATTTGTTGGACATATTTTGCAAACGCCGCCAGCCTATTCAGCTATCAAAATTGATGGCAAGCGCGCTTATGCGCTGGCGCGTGGCGGAAAAGACCCTCAAATGACCCCGCGCCCCGTTGATGTTTATGTCTTTGATTTGGTTAAAATGATTGATGCTGACCATGCCTCCTTCAGAGTTGTTTGCGGCTCTGGCACCTATGTGCGGGCTTTGGCGCGGGATTTAGCCGAGTCTTTGGGTACTTATGGTCATTTAACGGCTTTGCAGCGCACGAGAGTCGGTATTTTTTCTATTGAAAGTGCAATTTCACTGGAAAAACTGGAGGAATTAAGTCATAAACAGGCCGCTCAAACGGCATTGCTGAAAGTAGGATCGGCGCTGGACGACATCCCGGGTTTGATTCTTACGGCTAGTGATGCTGGGCGATTGCGCGCTGGACAAGGCCTTCTTATTCGGCCCGATCAAATGGATTTCATGGACGCGCCAATTTTATTGGCTTCGCATCGCGGGACTCCAGTTGCTCTGGTCAAAGCCGAAGGCGGTGTTTTTCGTGTAGTTCGCGGATTTAACTTTTAAGTGAATGGAGATATATGATGTCGATGACAAAAGCGCAAAAACAAGCGCTCATTGCGGATAACGCACAAGCTAAAGGCGATACAGGTTCACCCGAAGTGCAGGTTGCTATTTTAACGCGCCGCATTAACGAGTTGACCGAACATTTTGCAAAACATAAAAAAGACCATCATTCACGTCGTGGGCTTTTGAAAATGGTTGGCACGCGCCGTAGCTTGCTGAGCTATTTGAAGAACAAAAATGTAAAGCGTTACGAAGAGCTGATTGCTAAGCTTGGTTTGAGAAAATAAGAAGAAAACAAATGG
>DOBW01000188.1:0-7452 GCA_003504035.1 Rhodospirillaceae bacterium
ATCTGACTTGGTTCCTCCGGCAAGCGCAGGAGCTGCTGCAAGCACGAAGGTTAGCATAAATAGAACAATGGATTTTTTCATTTTCCTCACCGAATCAAGAAGTTGGCATTATATAAGAGAGGGGGGGCTAAACTCAAGTAAAGCGCGGCCTAAGCGCCCTAAAAAAGAGATTTAACCTTAATGGGAATCTTTCAATCTTTTCCGCCGCTTGTCCAGATGGATTGGCCCAGTTGCTGAAGAACTTCGCGTAACGCGCTGTTTTCTATATTCTTCACTTCTTTTTCAAGCCCCTCTTTTTGTGCAGGAGACAGTGTAGGAGGGGGCAGATCTTCGCTCTTTTTGTCTGCGTAATAAGTTTCTAGGATAATTTTATGGATGGCTTCATAGCCAAAAAAGTCATTAATGCGCTTTTTAATTTGTTCGGAGATAAAATCGAATTCCATGGCCAGCCCTTGCGGGAGGCGAATTGTCAGGCTCCCATTTGTTTTGTGGTGGGCCCATTTTTCTCCCTCTTTCTTTCCTTTCGGAAAGATAATTTTGACGGGGGTCGTGCTTTTGGCATAGTCCTTTCCTACGATTTCACGCCAATGCTCCAAAAGAGAGGCATAGAGATTCCAGTCCTTGCCAAGAGCGGCGCGGGCGACCTTGTCAATGACAGGGGCAAGTGTGCGTGGGTGTCTCATGGAGAAGAGTTTGTCTGATAAACGCAAAAAAAACAACAACGCAGCCCCAAACATTCCCTTTGTTCGTGGAGGGCCTTTGGCGAGTATGATGGAGGTACCGTCAAGTGAAGGGGATCCCAAAAAGGCCCATTCTCTTGATGAGGCGCCCCTTAAAGCGGACTGGAAATTGGTAAAAGGTACAGTTAGGCACATATTTACGCATTTTGATCTATAGTCCTTCTACTTAAGAATTGCGCGTAGCGGTTGCCTCAATGGGGACATCGCGTAAAATTAAGGGGTCTGGATATGGCGCTGTACGAAAAAAACTGGAGGAAAACTACGATGAAGAAAAGCCAATCTTTTTTTGCCACGATACTTCTTCTGGTTTCTCTTGCCTTTCCTGTTCAGGTACGTGCCGAGGAATTCGTGCATCTGTCTTTTGATAATATTCTGAAAACGCTGGTTCGTTTTGGAACACTTGATCTTCGTTATAATCAGGTCATAGATCTTTATGGTAGAGTCATGGTGTGCGATCTTTATCAAGAATATCATCATGATGATTTTCAGTGGCAGAGAATTCGTGGTGTGCTTCGCAAAAGCATCAAAAAAGAAGTTGGCCTTTTTCCAACAGCGTATAAGTACGATACAGAAATGCAATTAGGGAAATATGATTTTGAAAATGAAATCTATCTTTTTAGCAGTGGAACTATTCAATATAATGTGAACGTTTTTAATATAGAAACGAACGTAAGGGATTATTGTGGCAAAGGGGCTGGCCTTAAGCTCCCCAGTTCTTTTTCGCTTGTTTTGGATCAGCCTGTTCGTGTTCTTGGACTTCCCATGACAAAAAAAGAAGGAGAAGTATTTCTTAAACGCATGGAAAAGGAAGATAATTTAGATCGTATTGTCTATGCGCGTTTTAACATCAATATTATTTTTGTTGAACCGTTTTTAAAGAAAACAATTAGGACAGAAGAGGAAGCGAGGCTGGATTACCAAAAGGGTAAAGCACAAGAAAACATATTTGTAGAAAGAAAAATCAAGCTTGATGGGCATTTAGATTCGATCGAATATTACGAAGATAAAGCGCGCACTAAAATGATCTACAAATATACACCCTAGAGCAGATTTAGGCTCGTTTGAACTCTGTGACCAGCTCTTCGAGCCTTGCAATAGCGGCTGTTTCGGTCATGCCGGCTTGAAGCAGCGTTGCAAAAGAGGCCAGCGTTTGCTGAAGCTGTGGAAGCTCTACAGTAGGTGATTTAGCGAGATGTACGCCATCAGCTGTTGAGGGGATAAGTTCTTCTACAGGAGAGAAAAGCTCCTCGTATAATTTTTCTCCTGGCCGCAGACCCGTGAAAGAGATTTTGATATCTTCCTCCGGCCGTTTACCTGCAAGACGAATAATTTGGCGCGCCAAATCAACAATTTTGACAGGCTGCCCCATATCTAAAACCATAACTTTTCCGCGCGCATCACTTGGGCCTGTACCCAAGGCTGAGGCTTGTAAAACAAGCTCAACGGCTTCACGTATGGTCATAAAATAACGTGTGATGTCGGGGTGCGTAACGGTGATGGGGCCGCCCTTGGCTAATTGTTTTTGAAAACGCGGAATGACAGAGCCTGTGGATCCCAGAACATTGCCAAAACGTACGGTCATAAAGCGCGAAGAGGGAGATATTAGATCGAGAGATTGAATATACATCTCGGCCAAACGTTTTGTGGCGCCCATAACATTTCTTGGATGGACTGCTTTGTCGGTTGAGATCATAACCATCGCTTTGACATTAGCCTTTGCAGCGCAGTCAGCAACGAGCCGTGTACCGATCACATTTGTTAAAATAGCTTCGCGTGCATTAAACTCGGCGAGGGGCACGTGCTTGATGGCTGCGGCATGAAAGACAAGTTCTGGTTTTTCATCACGAAAAATTTGTGTGAGCCGTGCTGTATCTCTGACATCGGCAATGAAAGCGCCGGAGCTTAGCAAAGGAAGGTTTTCCGAAAGCTCCATTTCAATTTTGTACAAATTATATTCACATATATCCAAAAGACTTATATGAGTTGGTCCAAGCGCCGTAATTTGGCGGACGAGTTCCGAGCCGATGCTGCCGCCTGCGCCGGTAATGAGAACGCGGCGGCCTGAAATGAGTTGATCAATGGCTTTGCGTTCAAGGATCGTTTCTGGTCGTCCCAGTAAATCTTCCAGCGCGATGGGATGGTCTTGGATTGTGCTTGCGTTTTCGAGATCGTTGCGCAGGTCTGTCTGGTTGGGAAGGCGTGAAAGCTTGAGTCCCAAGGCGGTGCTTTGCTCCAGTAAGTTTTCCATTAAGTCGCTGTTCATGCGCGTCATGGAGCGTGTGACGACGAGCCTGCCTGGGGCACAATCTTTTTCGCGCAGGGTTTTAACGATGGCTGGAATTTCGTCAATAGTGCCAAGTACGGAGACACCATGGAACAGTCGTCCTACGCGTTTTTCATCTTCGCCAATAATGCCAACGACATTAAAAGGTGCTTGAGGGTTCAGTGAAATTGCGCGAAGAAAAAGATCTGCTTCATCATTGGCGCCAATGATCAAGATGTTGACTCGTCCGCCGCCGGAGCGTTCCCAAAGCACGCTTAGGCGTCTCTCTCGCAAGATGCGAAGAAGCATGCGTGATCCGCCAAGACCAGCCAATAGGATAAACCAAGAAATAAAGGGTACCGTGCGGGGAACATCTTCAAGTCGTGTGAGTAAAAAGGTCGCGATAACGAAAGCGACAACAGCAATGGATGCAGCACGAAATATCTGGGTTAAATCTTTCACTGAAGCAAAAGCCCAAATGCCTCGATAAAGCCCGCTAAAGAAAAAAACAATGGCGCACGTTGTGGTGAAAAGCGTTGCCGCAGGAAGAATCTCGTTCCAAGGTTGAGTAAAAAGGTCATCACCCAAACGCAGATAGAGAGCTAAAACATAGGAAAAAAGGGCAACCGAAACATCATGCGTAAAGGCAAGCCAACGGCGGTTTATGCGAGGAAAAGGGATTTTCATGATGATTCAACTTTCTTCGCGCTTTTATGCATTTTTTTAAGGAGAAGCGCAACGACAATGAGACTTATGAAAAAGGCCCAAAGCGAGGAGAAAAGAGAAAAGAGACTAAGGGCTATCAGGGCTATGTTTGTCAGCAAAATCCAGAGCACAACCCTATGGTGGTTCCCTATGCTGGCGGCAGCTAGTTGATAGAAATGCTGGCGGTGAGGTTTCCATATTTTTTCGCGCCGCAAGAGGCGCTTGGTGAGTGTTATGCCGCTGTCGGCGAGGTAGTATAGGGGGAGGATAAGCGCCGCCCAAGGGTATCCTTGGATGCCTATTGTAAGAAGCAAAAAACCAACAATAAAACCAAGAGGAACACTTCCTACGTCACCTAAAAAGACCTTGGCCGGATGCCAGTTGAAGAGAAGAAATCCTCCACAAGATCCAATCGTTAGGGCGGCAAGGGCGAAGGGTAAAAAAGCCGTTTCTATGCTGATTAGGAGAATGAGAGCAATGCCCAAGGCACAACAGATGCTTTGTATGCTGGTTATGCCGTCAATTCCATCCATGAAGTTGTAAAGATTCATAAACCATACCCAGCCCAAAATGATCAAGCCGCGATCGAGCCAGAAAGGAAGAAGGTCCTCAAAAAAAACAGCATGCGGTTCAAGGGCAAAACAGCCAAGCGTTGCGGCTAGAAGATGGGCGGAAAGACGCAGGCTAATGCTGGCTCCTTTTTTGTCATCATACCAGCCAACAAGGCTTAGAATTCCTGTTGCGAGAAAAAGATAAAGAGCGGGTAAAAACGAAAACGGCAAAAGAAAAATTAAACCAAGGCCAAGAACAGCGATCACCGCTAATCCGCCACCGCGTGGGACAGGTGCGGTGTGCATGCTTCGTGCGTTGGGCTGGTCTAAAATGGCGTGCTCAAGCAGTTTCTTGCAGACTCTTTTTGTCAAAAGAGCAGAAGTCGAGAAGGCCCAAAGAGCAATAGAAAGGAAAACAAGAAGTCTCATCAGGTTTCTACCAATCCTCGCAAATAGTCGGCATAACCTGTCCCGTTTAGGGTGCTAGCCAGACGTAGAAGCTGTTCTTTGTCAATGAAGTTGTTGGTGTAGGCAATCTCTTCAGGACAGCCTATTTTGAGACCTTGTCTTTGTTCGACAAGGCGCACAAAGTTTGTGGCATCAACAAAAGATTCATGTGTGCCTGTATCCAACCAAGCAAAACCACGACCCAAGGAAAGAACAGCCAGCTTTTTTTGACGTAGATAAAAACGATTTACATCTGTAATTTCCAGTTCTCCGCGCGGAGAAGGGGTAAGATTTTTAACAACATCAACGACAGTGTTGTCATAAAAATAAAGCCCTGTAATGGCCCAATTAGATGTTGGATTCTCTGGTTTTTCGATAAGATCGATGGGATTTTTTTGTTTGTCGTAAGTAACGATGCCATAATTTTCTGGGTTTGCTACACGATAACTAAAGACTGTTGCGCCCTTTTCTTTTTTTGCGGCCTCTTTCAGGGCCTGTTCTAGTCCCTGACCATAATAAAGATTGTCACCAAGAATGAGGGCAACAGAATCTTGGCCAATAAAATCTTTTGCGATAAGAAAGGCTTCAGCCAAGCCTTTTGGTTCGGCTTGAACAGCATAGCTGAGCGAGATTCCCCATTGGCTGCCATCTTCTAGAAGTCTTTTGAAAAGAGGAAAATCATAGGGCGTTGTGATAATCAGAATGTCACGAATACCGCTGAGCATAAGTGTGCTGAGCGGATAATAGATCATGGGTTTGTCATAAATAGGCATGAGCTGTTTGCTTATGGCGCGTGTCGCTGGATAAAGGCGCGTGCCGTTTCCGCCTGCGAGGATGATGCCTTTTTTTGTGCTCATGATATCTTATTTCCGCTTTTATTGATTGTTTGAATAGCTTGTTTCAGGCCTTCTTTCCAAGATGGTTGCTGGATGCCATAGATAGCTTTTATTTTGTTGCACTCTAAAACGGAATAAGCGGGGCGTGGTGCATGGTCTGGAAAAGCTGTGCTGAGTACAGGCAAAATGGAAGGTCGCCGAGTCGTAAAGGGAGCATATGCCTGCATAATCGCTTCCGTCAATTCATGGCGTGAGCAAGCGGGCGCGCCACAATAGTGAAAAGTTCCAAAACCATCCACTTTTCCGCCGAGAATCTTTTCGCCGATGGTCATAAGTGCATGTACAAGATCAATAGCTGGTGTAGGGCCACTGATTCTATCTGTGACGAAGCGCAGCTCATCTTGTTCTTCAATCATTTTGATCGTGGAGGTCAGTATATTATTAGAAAAAGCACCAAATACTGCCGACACCCGTAAGATGACATGCCACGGCATACCATGACGAAGGGCTTCCTCACCCATCATTTTGCTCGCCCCATATTGATTGATCGGGTTCATTAGATCTTCGGGTTTATAGGGCGTTTCTTGGCGGCCATCAAAAACGAAATCTGTAGAAAGATGTATCACAGGAATATCCTGCGCACTTGCTTGTGCTGCTATATTAGCGACGGCATGAAAATTGATTCTGGTGGCTGCGAGCTCGTTTTTTTCCGCTTCTTCAACGCGCGATAAGGCGGCTGCATTGATGATCAATTCAGGTTGAAAAGTTTGCACAGCATCGCGCAACGCAGAAGGGTCTGTCATGTCCACTTCTTGGCGTGTAAACCACCCCATTTCCCATGTGGCAGGTGAGGGGAGGGTTTCAAAAGCGTAGCGAAAAGTTTGGCCTATTTGTCCTGCTGCGCCCAGCAACATGACGCGCTGTTTGGTCATGTGTTATTTTCCTGTGTCCGAGAGTTTTTGCCCTGCATATTTGCGTTCCCAGATGTTGGCGCACCAGTTTTGGTTATTGATGTACCACTTTACTGTTTCACGGAGGCCTTCATCCAGAGGTATTTGCGGTTGCCAGCCAAGTTCGTTCCTTATTTTTGAGGAATCCATGGAATAGCGGAAGTCATGTCCTGGTCTATCTTCGACAAAAGTAATGAGATCACGCGAACATTGGTTTGGCTTTTCTTCATCGAAGATGTCGCACAAACTGTGGATGATCTCGATATTGCTTTTTTCGTTGTTCCCACTGACGTTATATTTTTCACCAATGCATCCTTTGGAAAAGATCAAATAAAGCGCTTTGGCGTGATCTTCGACATGAAGCCAGTCACGAACATTTTCACCTTGCCCATAAAGAGGGATAGGATCGCCTTTTAAAGCCTTGGCAATGGCAAGAGGAAGAAGTTTTTCGGGAAACTGAAGGGGGCCATAAGTGTTGGAAGCATTTGAAATAATAACAGGCAAATCATGTGTTTTGTGCCATGCGCGCGCTAGATGATCCGCTGCGGCTTTGGTTGCAGCATAGGGAGAGTTGGGGGCATAGGCTGTTTCTTCGGTAAAACTTCCCTCTTTGCCCAATGATCCATAAACCTCATCTGTTGAAACGTGAAGAAAGCGAAAGGTGTCGTGTTTTTTAGCTCCTTCTTTTGAGGCAAGATAAATGCGCGTTGTTTCCAAAAGAGAATAGGTACCCACAATATTGGTGCGTAAAAAATCGGCAGGCGCATCAATGGATCGGTCAACATGTGTTTCTGCGGCAAGATGAATAATGCCATCAGGGGCTGTGTCCATGAAAATCTGGGCCATGGCACGTGCATTGGCGATGTCGGCTTCAACAAGCTGAAAAAGAGGGTCATTGGCAAGAATGCCAACAGATTCACGGCTTCCGGCATAGGTAAGAGAATCAATGCCAATAATATG
>DOBW01000188.1:7508-8142 GCA_003504035.1 Rhodospirillaceae bacterium
CCGGTGACGATAAGCGTTTGCAATCTTTGTTTTCCCTTCTTTCTGTGCTAATCAGTAACAGAGTAGCAGAGAAAAGGGAGTGACTGTCAATGACGGCACCAGAATTAATCTCTATCATTATGGTAACGCGCCACACCGGCCCTGTTTTAGAGCAGGCCATAGCGTCTGTTTTAGCTCAAAGGGGGACTTTTGAGTTTATTCTTGTGAATAACGGTAATTCACAAGAGGTTGAGTCGGGTTTGGTTGAAAGATTCAAGGATTCGCCAAATGTTCGTCTCATGACGGGGCATGGCGACATAGGTCTTGTTCCGGGCCGCAATCTTGGTGCGCGGGTGGCTTCGGGAAGTCATCTTTTGTTTGTGGATGACAACTGCATTTTGCCTGATGATGCGCTGACAACTTTGTGTCTCGAGGCTGAAAACAAAGAAAAATCGTTTATCCTCGCGGCGCGTTTGGTCGATGAAAAGGGTCAGGAAAAAGAATCCTCACGCTTGCGTGTGCTAACGCCGCTTGTGGCTTTTATTAACAAGCTTCGGCTTGCTTCTTTTCTTCCGGCATATCAAACAAGCCTCTACCATACACCATTGTCTGAAAAAACAGTCCCTGTTCCTGCTGTTGGTGGGGCTTTTATGTT
>DOBW01000132.1 GCA_003504035.1 Rhodospirillaceae bacterium
CACAGGCAGAGATGCACTGAAAAAGCACCTTCCTTTTCTTAAGGAAAAGCTGTCCCCTGACGTTGTTATCGTCAATGGCGAAAACGCCGCAGCAGGTCATGGCATCACGCTCAAATTGGCTCAAGAAATTCTAGGTTGGGGCATAGATTGCCTGACAACAGGCAACCACGCTTGGCGACAAAGAGAGCTTCTCTCTACGATAGATCAAGAACCCCGCCTCCTTCGCCCTCTTAATTTTCCTGAAGGAACACCGGGAAAAGGGTTCTTTCTGCACACATTACAAGATGGCCGCACCCTTTTAATTGTTAATCTTATGACTACTGTTTTTATGGACCTTGTTTTGGATAATCCTTTTCCTGCCATAGATAGGTTTTTGGAATCTTATTCTCTTGGCTCAAACATTGACGCTGTTTTTATTGATTTCCACGGCGAAGCCACCTCCGAGAAAATGGCGCTAGCCCAGTTTTTAGACGGAAGAATCTCAGCCCTGATTGGCACCCATACCCATGTTCCAACAGCCGATATGCAAGTCCTGCCCTGCGGCACAGCCTTTCAGGCCGACGCCGGTATGTGCGGTGATTTCGATAGCGTTCTTGGCATGTCAAAAGAGGCTGCTATTTGGCGCTTTACCAAAAAAACTCCCGGCCCTCGGCTCGAACCAACCCAAGGTGAGGCCACGCTTTGCGGGTCCTTCATTGTTACAAATGATCAAACGGGCTTGGCTGAGAGTATTGAGGCTGTGCGTCTCGGTGGACGGCTTCAGCCAACGCTACCCACCTCTTGATCCATTCCACGCCTGAAACATCAAAACATCCCAAAGAAGATAGGCTTGGTTGCTGTTCCCCGAGAGATGCTCTTGCCACACGCTACAAACCATTTCGGTATCAAAAAGGCCTTCTTCTTTCAAGCGCTTGGATTCTAAAAGAGACTCGGCCCAATCCCGCAAAGGCCCACGCAACCAGCTATCAAGAGGAACGCCAAAGCCAATTTTGGGCCGTTCAATAAGCTCGCGCGGCACATGGCGATAAAGGATTTGGCGCAAAGGCCCTTTCGAGAGACCTTCGTGGCACAAAAGCCCAAGTGGTAAGCTCCACGCAAAAGAAACAAGGCGATGATCCAACAAAGGTACCCGCGATTCTAGCCCTACGGCCATAGAGGCGCGATCAACTTTAGTCAAAATATCATCCGGCAAATAAGTCAGCTGATCCATCAGCATCATTTTTTGCACAAAAGTTGGCGTCTTCGGCAAATCACGAAGCCCCGTCAAAAGCGTCGGTGATTCTTCCCCGCCAAGCACAAGAGCGGAGGGCGTTTTCCAATGCGAAGTCAGGCTGCGATAAAAGGTTTCCTCGTCCGGCAAGCTTAAAATGCTCGCCAATTTATGAAGCTTGTCTCCAGCATTTTTATGACGGTAGCGTGCCGGTAAAAGCGAAGAAGGAAGCGCAAGGGCTTGATCCCATCTCTTTGGTGACAAAGCACAGATCGCGCGAGCCGCCACGCCACGCAAACCTTGCGGCAACAAGGAAAGCTTTTTCCACAAACCACCCGCTAGCGCATAACGCGCATAGCCTGAAAAAAGCTCATCGCCGCCATCGCCCGAAAGCGACACAGTGACATGCTCGCGCGCTAGTTTTGAAACGAGAAAAGTTGGAATTTGTGATGAATCCGAAAAAGGCTCACTATAAAGCGTTGGCAAAAGCGGAACGACATCACGCGCTTGCTTTGCGCTGACAATCATCTCTGTATGTTGTGTGCCAAGATGGCGCGCAACTTTGTTAGCATAGCCAGCTTCGTTATAGCCCTCTTCTTCAAAACCAATAGAAAAAGTTCTCACAGGTTGCGATCTCATGGATTGCATAACCGCAACAATGGTTGAGGAATCTACACCTCCAGAAAGAAAACATCCCAGCGGCACATCGGCCACCATCTGGCCTGCAAGCGATTGGCGCAATAAACGATCAAGCTCATCGGAGGCCTCTTGAGCTCCTCCCGTAAATGGCTCGGAAAAACCCTGTGATGCAACTTGTGTTAAATCCCAATAGCAAACAATCTTTGGTTCTTCTTGTCCTTCGTGCAAAATTAAGAGATGTCCGCCCAATAGTTTTTTGATCCCGACATAAACAGAATGGGGTGCTGGCACCGCATTATAGCGCATCAAAAGCGCAAGGGCCCCTTTGTCAATTTCGCCGCGCCAATCAGGAAACGTCTGAAACGCCCCCACCTCTGAAGCAAAAAGAAAAGCCTTTCCCTGCCACCCATAATAAAGCGGCTTTTCCCCCATGCGATCACGCGCCAGCGTTAAAGCCTTTTCTTTGGCATCCCAAAGAGCAAAAGCAAACATGCCAACTGAGCGCGCTAGCGTTTTTTGAACGCCCCAACACGCAAAAGCCGCTAATAAAACTTCTGTATCAGAATGACCTCGCCACGAAGAATAAAGCCCCGCTTCTTCAAGCTCTCTTCTTATCTCATTATGATTATAAATCTCGCCATTAAAAACGATGGTGAAGCGTCCGCAAGCAGAATGCATGGGCTGATGACCGGCAGGAGAAAGATCAACAATGGAAAGTCTTCGGTGTCCCAGCGCTATACCTGCCGCCTCATCACACCAATACCCCGCATCATCAGGTCCGCGATGAGAAAGTGCATCAGTCATGGTGCGCAACCGCTCACCTGCGTTGGCGTTTAATCCTCCGCGTTCAACAAAACCGGCTAGACCGCACATGTCATACGTTCTCTCGTAGAATTAAAGCCATTTTTTCCGGCGGAACCACCAAAAAGGAATAACGGCTGAGATAAACATCAAGAAAAGAGCAAAAGGATAACCCCATCCGAATTGAAGCTCCGGCATAAACTTGAAGTTCATGCCATAGATGCTGGCCACCAAGGTTGGCGGCATAACAATTACGGCCGCAACGGAGAAGATTTTGATGATGTTGTTTTGCTCAATGTTGACCAAGCTCATTGTCGCATCAAGAAGAAAGCTTACTTTGCTGGAAAGAAAAGAAGCATGCTCATCGATAGATTTGGCATCACGCATCAATGTCTTCACACGAGCTAACTCCGATTCATTAATATCCGAATGCGCCGTCAAGAAAAGCAAAAGGCGTGAAAGGTTCAACAAACTTTCCTTAGCCTTTGCTCCTAATGTTCCAACACGACCAATCCGGCGCAGCGCATCTCTGTGATCTGTTAACCTGGGTGCTGCGGCATCTTCAGCGCGGAAAGTTTCACGCGAAAAGGCGTCCAAAGAAGCCATGGAAGCTTCAAGAATATCAGCAAGGCGATCTGTGATTTGTTCCAGCAAAGCCAAGAGAACATGTTCGCCTGTATGGGCTAGCGCTGGAGAACGTTGCAAGCGCTGTGTAAAAAGAACAAATGGCGCGGGATCTGCATAACGCAACGTCACTAGCCGGTCATTTGCCAAAACAAAGGTCACAGCGGTTGTTTCAGGTTCATCGCTTGTTGATTTGTGAATAACGGGCAACGTCATAACAAGCGCTTGATCCTCGACATAAAGACGTGATGACGCCTCAATCTCGGACATTTCGGCACGCGAAGGCACCTTGATGCCTAAAATGCGTTCAACCGCACTTTCTTCATCAATTGTAGGATTTATTAAATCAATCCAAAAGGTTCCCTCCGGCGTAGGCGCCATGGGGTCGATGGCATCAAAAGGTATTTTGACGCACGTCTTTTGTTTCCAACAATAAAGAGTGAGCATATCTTCGCTCCATCAAAAAGCGTGGTCTATAAAAGAAAAAAAGAAAGTAACCACAAAAGTTCATGAGACCGATTTATGCCACAAATGGCTTGAAAGCAAGTATTTTGGCAAGTTTAACCCTAAAACAAGGCACAAAAACCCCCTCTAGCAAAATGCCGGAGGGGGGGCTTGAAAAGGCTCTATGCCGCTAAAACAGGGAAAGCGTGGCGTCTTTTCTGCGGGGCTGGAGCCGAAGGAGCCATAGCGGCAGCTGCTTGAGCTTCCTTCAATTCACGATAAGGATCCAAGGCCCGTACTTTACCGCCTTTAGGTCTTGGTGCATAACCAACATGAGCAACGCCATCCGCCCGCAAGAGATTTTCTGTTCCTTTAACGCCCTCCCAAGCCGAATGACCAACATAGGCAACACCGTTCATGCCTTCAACATTAGAGCCATTAGCGTTTGTGTTTTTAAAGGATGTACTGCCTGTTGAAGCATAAGCCATATCGGCATTTTCCATATTATGCGGCATACGCGTACCATGAAGCTTTGCGCCGCGCATCCGTATGCCACGCAGGTTCATACCGCTAAAATCCTGCCCCGACAGATCGGCGCCATTCCATGTGATCTCACGGATGACATCAGGACCCAATTTATTCAGCTTGATGCCACGTGCATCAACGCGCGACATATCAAGGTCCTTAAACATTTTAGGATTAGGTTTAGGTGCATTTGGCGCTTCATAAATCTCGACCAAAGCCTTAAGCTTGTCCCGCTTTGACATCTTGGCTTGAAGAACCTCTTTTGGATCTTTCGGCTTATCCTCTTTCAAGGACTTATACCGATCCAAGGTCAGGGGAAGTTTTCTTTTCAATAAACGCATAAAATAGGGTTCCTCTTTCTATGTGACCAGAATAGAGGTTTTCCTTTAACGCTTCATGAATTTTTCGAACTAAGTTACTGAAACTATTGAAAAAAATAAAATTTAAGACAAATTGTATCTATCTGTTACGCACCCGAAAAGACTTCTTTTTCAACCAATTACGGTGAAACTATTTTGTCTTGGTAAATGAAAGGTTTATGGGTTTGTAAAACTCGTTGGTGCGGGATCTATAATTTTATTACCAAAAGACGTGTTTTCACTGACCGCCAAGGCACGCTCGACCTGCCCTTTTGCTTTCAGCCGAAAAACCCCATCAAGACCAGCAAAGCCTGTTTTGTTAGACAAAGAATCCCGATCAAAGCCGCGTCCTGATTTTGCCAAAACCGCTGCTAGGGCCGTAGCATCATAAGCCAACGTCGCAAGACGTGGCGGAATCTCGCCATAGGTTTCCTGATAGGCATTGATAAAACGCCCACGCGCCTGAGTTTCGGCTGTAGCAAACCATCCGCCAATAAGAAAAGGCAGTCCTTCGGTTAAATAATCTTCATCCCAAAGCCCCGTGCCCAAAAGCTTGATCTTCTCTTTGTCGAATCCTGCTTTTTCAAGCTGCTGTGCTATACGGCGAAGATCTTGTCCGCCAAAAGGCAAAAACAAAGCCTCGATTGACTCTTTTTTCGTTGCCAAAAAAGCGAGGTTATCGACTTTTTCAATGGCGACCAGCTCGGCTCCCTGCTCTTTAACAACGCGCTCAAAAGCTTTGGTAACAAGGCGGCCATAAGCGTTCGCAGGAACCAGTGCTGCAAATTTATGCAAGCCTTGCGCGGTAGCATAAGCAACAACGCGCTCAACCTGCGGGGCCGGAGCAAACCCCATGACATAAGCACCCTCTTCAGCTAAAGAAACGTCCGTTGAAAGAGCGAGCATATTTAAAGAAGCCTCATGAACAACAGGACGGACAGTCGCAACAGCCGAAGCAAAAAGAGGCCCTATGATAAATTGAGCACCCGAAGCAATGGCTTCTTTTGTAGCGCGCATGGCTTGCACAGCATTCACACCAGTATCACGCGGCATAAGATCAAAGCCTTGCGCCGAAATATCAAACACCGCTAATTGCGCTGCATTAACCATCGCTTGCCCTAAAGTCGCGCCCTTGCCCGTAAGCGGAACTAAAAGAGCAACCTTTGTTCTTCTCACAACAGGAGCTCTCTTAATGACAAGTGGCGGCTGGGGGCTTTGTCGAGAAGAATAGGCGGGCGAAGTCATCGTAAAAGACGTCTTCTGCGCAGCTCCAAACGCGCTTTCCGTGCTCTGCGGTGCAAACTTGTTTATATTGGAAACCGTAATATGGCTCTGTTCGTGCGGAGCTATGCCGTGTAAGCTAGCCTCTGCACAGCTTGCTAAAAAAAGGAAGACAACCAAACAAAATGGTCCGAACAGACGAAAAAAAGAAAACATGGCCAGCCTTTGCCTCATGGAGTTCGCGCTTGGGACACGCTATCGAAGAAGAGGCCTCAAGTAAACCTCTTGCGCTCGAATCCGGCCTTTACCTTGTTGCCACACCCATTGGAAATTTAGGGGATATAACGCTGCGCGCCCTTTGGGTTTTGAAGCAAGCCGATGTCATTTTATGTGAAGATACGCGCGTAAGTGGTAAATTACTGCAGCTCTATGGCATTGAGAAAAAACGCCTCATCTCTTGTCATGATCATAATGAAGCAGGGCGTACTAAAGATGTTTTGGCCCGTCTCCAAAAAGGGGAGGCGCTAGCTCTTGTCAGTGATGCAGGAACGCCCCTCCTTGCCGATCCGGGATATAAACTTGTTCAAGCTTGTCACGAAAAAGGACACGCCGTTTTTGCTGTTCCGGGAGCCAGCGCTCTTCTCGCTGCCCTGACCAGCGCAGGCCTTCCAACAGATCGTTTTCTTTTTGTCGGTTTTCTTCCCAACAAAAAAACGGCGCGGCGCAAAGAAATTGAGGCACTTCAAACAATCTATGAGACAACGCTTGTTTTTTATGAATCTCCCCAAAGACTTGCTGCCACACTCTCTGACATGAGCGCGCGTTTTGGCGCGTCACGTAAAGCCGTCATCGTCCGTGAACTCACCAAGCTTTATGAGGAAAAGCGAGAAGGCACATTGGAGGAGCTCGCTCTCCATTATGAAGAAGCCCCCGCGCCCAAAGGGGAGATCGTCATTCTTGTCGCCCCCGCGCCTCAAAGTGATGCCGTTCCTGAAAATTGGGAAGAAATGCTCCGCACAGCCCTTCAAACCATGAGCCTGCGCGATGCCGTAGAGACCTTAACCAAAGCGACAGGCCTTAAAAAGAGCCTTGTTTACCAAAAAGCCCTCTTTTTCTCGCAAGAAAATTGACTCTAGCACCCCCCAACCGCTATAAGCGCTTCATTCCCGAGAACGCGGACCACTGAAAGCCTCCCCTGAGGCCGAGATGTTCCCGCCTTTTCCATGAGGGTCAAGGCCTATCGGGACCAAAATTATGAGAGAAAAATTATGACAAAACGCCTTGAGTCCAAACATAAAATTGACCGCCGTCTCGGTGTCAATCTTTGGGGTCGCCCCAAAAGCCCCCTCAATAATCGCGATTATCGCCCAGGCCAACATGGCCAGCGCCGCACAAAACCATCTGATTATGGCATTCAGCTTTTAGCAAAACAGCGCCTTCGTGGTTATTATGGCAATGTTGGCGAGCGTCAGTTCCGCCGTTACTACCAAGAAGCTATGCGCAAAAAAGGCGACAATGGCGAAAACATTGTTCAACTGCTTGAGCGCCGTTTGGACGCGGTTGTTTATCGCATGAAATTTGTGCCAACTGTTTTTGCTGCACGCCAGATTGTTAGCCACGGACACATTCTTGTTAATGGCAAGAAGGTCAACATTTCATCCTATCGCGTTAAGGAAGGCGACGTTATCTCTCTTCGTGAGAAAGCGAAAAAAATACCTTGTGTTTTGATGGCCGCTGAACTTACCGAACGTGAAGTTCCTGATTATATGGAAGTCGATCACAAGGAAATGAAAGGCACCTTTACGCGCATTCCTGCACTTGGTGATGTTCCTTATCCTGTACAGATGGAGCCCAATCTCGTTATCGAATATTATTCGCGTTAAACGACAAAGAAACAAAAAGGCGGGGGAGTATCCCCGCCTTTTGCTTTTTCGCTCGCTTCGCGGCGGAAAACCGTCCCTTCTGTGGACGGTTTTTATAGAAACTTCTCCACGCGGAGTTCTTTTCGTTTCAACCTACTTGAAATAGGCTCTAGGAACATAGAGTGGAAGGATTTCTTCAAGGGCTATGGCCGAAATCCCCAAATCCTGAAGTGTTCCCGCTCTGTTTGAGGAAGCCTCCTGATTGACGACATTATCCTTTTGCAAGAATCTGACCTGATCTTGTGTCACAGGAGGGTTGGGGAAAAGCTTAAAAAAAGAGGTTTGAAGGTGGACGAACCAGTTTGGAAGGGATAAAAATGGCCGCTTTTGTTCTGTTGTCTTCAAAAAAAGTTGCATCATTTCTTTCAGGCTATAGATTTTTGGGCCGCCAAGCTCAAAGGTGAGCCCCTGCATCTTTTTTTGCTTAAGGCTAGCGCTCACAGCCTGCGCGACATTACCAACATAAAGGGGTTGGATTTTTGTTTTTCCGCCTCTGATAAGCGGCAAAAAAGGAAAAAACCGTGAAAAAACGGCTAGTTTATTGAAAAAATGATCGCGTGGCCCAAAAACGAAACTAGGGCGCAAGATGACGGCATTCGGGAAAAAGGCGCGGACAGATTCTTCGCCCAAGGCTTTGCTTTTGGCATAATGCGATAGGGAGGCACTATCGGCGCCTAGTGTTGAAACGTGAATAAAATGAGCCACGTCGGCACCGTGGGCCAAACGGGCCAGACGCGCAGGTAGCTTGACGTGCAGAGATTGAAAAGACGCGCCCTTCTTTTCGGTAAAAGCGCCAATGAGATTAACAACAACATCACAATTTTGGATCAGTGCGGTCAAGGCGTTGTCTGAAAGCGTATTGGTATGAAAAGGAAAAATCTGACCAACTTTGCCCAACAGTTTAAGGCCTTGTGCCTTATTAGGACAGCGTGTGGGAACGCGAACAACATAGCCTTTGGCGGCAAGTTCTTGGACAATGGCATGGCCTAAAAAACCGGAGCCCCCGAAAACAGTTGCGATGCGTTGTCGGGGATGAGGGCGTGTCATGCTTATTCCTTTTCCCTATCAAGATTCTTCAGTGCATCTAAGGCACCTTGAAGAATATAGGCTGCTGCGGCCTTGTCGACTGTTTTGCTGCGCCGTTTGCGGGACGTATTTTCTTCAATCATAAAGCGCTCAACGGCTGCCGTAGAGAGGCGTTCATCCCAAAAAACGATGGGTAAATCAGGAAGGGGTGCTTCCCCTTTCCGCAGATTGGCTGCGAAGCTGCGAGCGGCTTGTGCTGAAGATCCTTCGCTTCCATCCATATTCTTGGGCAGACCCATGATGATCCCGCCGATATTGCGGTCTTTCACAATATCAGTCAAAGCCCCTAAAACGGCTGTGAGCTTGGTGTGGGCAAGCCCTTTGAGGGGGGAGGCAACGCTTCTTTGAGGGTCGGCAATGGCAATGCCAATGGTTTTTTTTCCCGGATCCAGCCCCAAAAGGCATTGGTTGGGCTTCAAAAGGGCAGGAAGATCGGAAAGGTTGCAGATGGCCATGGCGAATGATAGCTTGCGTGCATTTTTTTCTAGCCTTTTTTTTGATAAAGGAGTGTTTCTCGTTCATGTCCATAGACGCTCAGACAGCGCGTAAGATCGCAAGATTGGCGCATATAAAAATTCCTCCTGATGAATTGACGGCTGTTGCCGAAGATCTCAGTAAAATCGTGGAATGGGTTGGCCAGCTTGACGAGGTTAAGGCTGACGGTGTGGAGCCTTTGGCTAATGTTAACGATAAATCTCTGGGCTGGCGCGAGCAAGATGTTGTGACTGATGGAGGCAAGGCTAAGGCTATTTTGGCTAATGCACCCTCAAGAACGGCCGATTATTTTACTGTTCCTAAAGTTGTCGAGTAGAAATATGACCAAATTAACAGATCTTACGGTAACCGAAGCTCTTTCAGGCCTTGACCAGAAAGAATTTTCATCGCTTGAGCTCACGCAGTCACATGTAGCGGCTGCGGAAAAAGGGCAGACCGAGACCAATGCTTTTATTACAACAACCTTTGATCAGGCCATTGAGGCAGCCAAGGCTTCGGATGCGCGGCGCAGCGCGGGTGATGCGGCGGCGATAGACGGTATTCCTATTGCGATGAAGGATCTTTATTGCACAAAGGGTGTAAGAACAACGGCGGCCAGTAAGATTTTAGAGAACTTTGTTCCGCCTTATGAATCAACCGTGTCACAAAATTTGCTTGATGCAGGGTGCATTACGCTTGGTAAAGCCAATCTGGATGAGTTTGCTATGGGCTCGGCCAATGTGACATCTGCTTACGGCAGTGTAACTAGTCCTTGGTCGGGGCCGGAGCCTTCCAAAGCGGCGCGTAAATTAATTCCAGGGGGTTCTTCTGGTGGCAGTGCAGCAGCGGTAGCGGGTCGTTTTGCGATGGCCGCAACGGGAACAGATACAGGCGGTTCGATTCGTTATCCTTCGTCTGTAACAGGTATTGTTGGTCTTAAACCGACGTATGGACGTTGTTCGCGTTATGGCATTATTGCCTACGCTTCTTCGCTAGATCAGGCGGGGCCTATGGCGCGGTCTGTTGATGATGTTGCGCTTATGCTTCGTGAGATGGCAGGCTATGATCCCAAGGATTCAACTTCCATGGAAATCGACGTTCCTGATTATACAACGGCGTTGGGCAAATCGATCAAAGACCTGAAAATAGGTGTGCCGCGTGAATATCGTCTCGAGGGACTTCCAAAAGAAACGGAAAGCTTTTGGGACAGAGGTGCAGAAATGTTGCGTAATGCGGGGGCAGAAATTATTGATATTTCTTTGCCGCATACGAAATACGCTTTGCCAACTTATTATATTATTGCACCAGCCGAGGCTTCTTCCAATCTTGCGCGTTATGATGGGGTGCGTTTTGGTTATCGCTGCGCTGGCGAGACGCTGGATGAAATGTATGAAAATACGCGTGGGATCGGTTTTGGCGCGGAAGTGCGACGCCGTATCTTGATGGGGACTTACGTCCTTTCGGCAGGTTATTATGATGCTTATTATTTGAAGGCTCAAAAAGTCCGCCGTCTAATTCGCCAAGATTTTGATGAGGCTTTCAAAAAATGTGACGTGATTCTAACGCCAACAGCAACGGGAACCGCGTTTAGAATCGGTGAGCAGGAAGATGATCCCATACAAATGTACCTTAATGACGTTTTCACTATAACGCTCAATTTGGCGGGGCTTCCTGGAATATCGGTGCCCATTGGGCTTTGCGCGGATGGCTTGCCTTTGGGTTTGCAGATGATCGGGCGACCTTTTGATGAAACAACGCTTCTTTCGGTTGCGTCTGCTCTTGAAAAAGAGACGGCATTTGATGGCAGGCCGCCTTTTGTGATTTAGGAGAAGAAAAAATAACGGGGGAAGAACATGCGCCCACTTATTTTGACAAACGCCTATCTGCGACCCAAGGCAACGTTGCGCCTTTATGGTGTGAAAACAAGCGCACAGCAAAAAGTTTATGCAACGCTTGATCGTGTTGTCAGTATTATATCGGGACAGATGAAGGCTAATCCGCTGATGCTTCCTACGCAGCATGATGAAGAGACGGTAAGTGCTTTTTTGGATCATGTTGATGGCATTTTTTTACCGGGTTCTTTTACCAATATTCATCCCTCAAATTATGGCGTGGCACCAAGAGAAGCCCCTCAGATTTTTGATAAAACGCACGATAAAACAGATCTCTTTTTAATTCGTCAGGCACGCGAAAAAGGCATCCCTTTTCTTGGCGTGTGTCGCGGCATGCAGGCGATGAATGTTGCTTTTGGCGGCACACTTCATCAAGACATAACTGGGATATGTAAGCTTGATCATATGTGTAGTAAGCGTTCCATGGGAACGCTGGATGAGCCAGAATACATGCACGATCTTTCAGTTGATCCAGAGTCTTCTTTGGCTAAAATTTTGGGGCAAACGAAAATTTCTGTCAATTCGCTTCACGAACAGGCCGTCAATGGTCTGGGCGAACATTTGGTTGCCGAGGCAAGAACGCAAGACGGTCTTATCGAGGCTATTTCTTGGCCGCAGGCCTCTACTTTTTTTCGCGGCTTTCAGTGGCATCCTGAATATTTGCCCCAGATGCCTGTTTCAAAGAAAATATTTGCGGCTTTTCGCGAGGCGGTAGCGCAACGTTTTTCCCAGAGATAATTTTAAATTGAAACGACTACATTTTTAATTGAGCCGCCAGCGCAGCTCTTGAAGTAAGCCGTCCGTTTGCTTGAGCGGCATAGGCTCTGGCGCGAGATTGCGGACGGTTTCAAGCGCATTAATAGCAGCATAAATATGGCCGCGCTCTGCTTGCAGATAGCCTATTTCGCGCCATAAATCCTGTTGTTTTGGGGCAAAAAGCAGCATGTTTTGAAGCACTGTAATGGCAGGCTCAATTTGGTCGTCCAAAAGAAGGCGGCGCTTGACGTCGTGCTGAAGGCGCAAAAGAACTTCACGATGTGTTAGTGTGCGCAACAGCGCAGAAGAAAAATCAAGAGAATCTTCATCGTTTTCTTCTTCGCTTGAATCGAAAAGAACATTTTCATTGAAAAAAGTCTCTTCGACTTCTTCAATATAGCATGTCTGGCCTGCGCGAAACGGATCAATAAGGACTTGTCCATCGCGTGCGGAAAGGCGCAACAAAAAATGACCAGATAAATCAAGGCCCGTCATCGCCCATCCTGCAGCTTGCGCAACATGTAAATAAAGGATGCCTAAAAGAACAGAAGATCCTTGCTTCTGATCGATCATGTCCATGAAGTTGTTGGCGCAGGGGGCGTCGTCCCGATTTTCATTGCCTTGATATTTATGTTGTACAACAAGAAGGCGGCGTAAAAGGCGAAGCTGATCATTCAGTCTATCGGCAACGGGTTTGGCGCGTATGTAAGCGGCCAAGGCATCAAGATGATCTTGATAGGGAGCACTTTCTGTTGCGGGATTTTCAAGTGAGGCAAGCGCCAGCGCAGCTGACGCAAGATCCAGCTGATCATCTTCTTGTTTGCCGATGCGGCGCAAAATCTTTAAAGCGTTTTGTTGATTCTCCATGTTCCCATCATAGACCCGAATCACAGCCTTTGTGAATCCTCCTTTAAACTTTTATGCCCAAAAAGTTGGGGATAATTTGCTTTCAAAAGCATGCTTAATATGGCGGGGCCATTGCCATGGAGCAATGGTCATAACATCGAAACGAAGATTATATTGTGCGTAATGAGGGTGATGGGCGAGAAAGCTCATAGCCGCACGGGACAGGCGAATCTGTTGACGGGTAGAGACGGCTTGCAGGGCGCTTGCGTTGTCATTTCGCGCTTTAACCTCAATAAAGACAAGGCTACGGCCGCGTGCGGCAATGATATCGATTTCGCCCATGCTTGTTTTGTAACGCATCTCGATGATGCGATAAAGTTTAAGTTGGAGCGCGAAACGGCATAAGATTTCCGCGCGATGACCAAGACGATGCGCGGCTTTTCCTTGCTGTTGTTTGCTGAAAGCTTTTTTCACGAAGAATAGAATAGGCTTTAATTATCACCTTGTGCAACGATTAAGGGGAAGTTTCATCACGTTTGAGGTGCCTCTGTGTCGAAGTTTTGCACGAATATCTTTTTTTTGTGCATTAATATAATTTTTTAATCTTGGCTCTTCTTTACAAACTTCATCTGCGCAATCCAGTGCTTTTTGGCCAATTATTTGGCCTATTTTTTCTTTATTATAGATAGCTTTCCTCCCTTTTTTTGCCAGTTTATTAAAAGCTTCTTGAGCAAGACTAAAGGCAACAAAAGGGTCTTCTTCGGCTCCTTCGTCTAAACGAGAGGGAAGAAGCTTTTTGATTTCTAAAAGCAAAGAAGAGCTTTGATCTTCTTTCAAGATATCTAGGTTTTTTGCGTAATGCTCTATGTATTCCTTCATGGTTGTTAAAATCATGGCACTTGACATGTTGCCAGAATGAACCTTGGCAGAGGAAAGGTATTCCTTCCACACTTCAAAATAGATACGGGTTCTATTGTCCATTTCTAAATCCTCATTATTTTTTAATCTCGTAATAAAAGCATTCGCAGTTCTGCGGTGTAAAGCGGAACCTATAGTTAATGTTTATGTTTTAAGCCCAGCCCAGTTTTTTGCGTGGGGCATAGGCATGTTTTTTTGCCCATTTTTCGATAGGGGAAGCCAGTTTTTCTAAATCTTTTTTATTGTCCGGTAGGACAATTTTTAATTTAACCAACATGTCTCCCGCGCCGCCTTTGGCGCGCGGTACGCCTTTTCCCTTCAGGCGCATGACGCTATCTGTATTGGCGGCTTCAGGAATTTTAAGAGAGACAGGACCAAAAAGTGTCGGCACTTTAATCTCGCCACCTAAAATGGCTTCGGGCAGAGAGATGGGCACATCAAGAAGAATGTTGTTGTTTTTACGTATGAAATAGGGGTGAGCGCCAACTTTAATTTCTACGAGTGCATCTCCTGCGCCGCCTGTTCCTGCATTGCCAAGGCCACGAAGGCGAAGTTTGTGGCCGTCTTCTGTGCCTTTGGGAATGGTGACATCAATGGTCTTGCCGCTTGAGAGTGCCACGCGTTTTTTTTCGCCAAGACAAGCTTCCAAAAAAGAAACCTTTAATTGATAGGTCACATCCGAGCCGCGTTGTTGTGGGGCGCTGCCACCAAACCCGTGTTTGCCACCACCAAAGAACTCGGCAAATATATCTTCTGCTGCGCTGCTTCTGCCGCCAGAACTGAAAGGCCCGTAGCGAGAGCTTCGTTGTCTTTGGTGCGTTCCGTAAGGATTGCGATCGCCAAAGCCGCCGTGAAAAGCATGCTGTTCGTTGCCATCGGCATCAATTTCGCCACGGTCAAAACGGGCACGCTTTTTTGAATCGGATAAAAGCTCGTAGGCCGAAGTTACTTCCTTGAACCTACGCTCAATATCTGCGCGCCCCGGATTGATGTCAGGGTGTAGTTTTTTAACAAGCTTGCGATAAGCCTTTTTAATCTCGGCTTCACTTGCTGTGCGTTCAACGTCAAGTTTTTTATATGGATCTTTGTTGGGCATTTCTTTCTTTATTGCACGATCTTCCAAGAGCCATCTTGTTGCTGGCATGCGCGGCCATAGCCTTGCTGTTTTTTGCCGGCAACGGTGATGGTTTGTTGGAACTCACGACAATAAGAACCATTATTAGCATAGCCATCACGTACGGGGGTAATGGTACCGGAGTTACCGCTTCGGGGGTTATTCCATGTGACCTGCTGGCCAACGGGAGCGGTATAGGCGCGGGATTCGGCACCCCCGATGGCCAAGCGATCTGCGACATCAAGGGAAGAACCTACTTCATTGCCGAGCCATCCACCAATAACGACACCAGCGGCTGTGGCGGCTAAGTTTCCTGAGCCTTTACCAATATGACTGCCCAACAAGCCACCAACAGCGGCACCGCCAAGTGTCCCAAAGGTTTCTTTCGTGCCCCTGTTTTGAGCCTGACAAGCTGGCAGAAGAAGCGTGAGCGCGAGAACAGCAAAAAATGAGCGGCGAAGCATG
>DOBW01000122.1:0-1322 GCA_003504035.1 Rhodospirillaceae bacterium
GAACCACCAACCTAATCCGAATAGGCTCTGGTTCCATTTTGCTGTGCTTTTGTGCATTATAGCGATCTGTTTGGGTTTCGTCATCCTTCTCGTTAGGGGGCTTTTATGCATATTCTTATTACAGGCGCATCAAGTGGTCTTGGTGAGGCTATTGCGCTGGTTTATGCGCAAAAAAGCAATGTTTTGTCTCTTGCTGGCCGCCATGGAGAGCGGTTGGAGGCGGTGGCACAGAAGGCGCGTGCCAAGGGGGCCGAGGTTCATGTGAGTGTCGTTGATGTTACGAAAGCATGGGGGATGGAGGATTGGATCAAGCAGGTTGATGCGCGTCAGCCCATTGATCTTGTGATTGCCAATGCAGGAATTTCTGCTGGAACTGGTTTGGGCGGAGAAAGCAAGGCCCAAGCGCTCGAGATTTTTGCTGTTAACTTAACAGGTGTGCTCAATACTTTTTTTCCAGCTCTAAAGGTAATGAAAACGCGAGGTCAAGGCCAAGTAGCCCTTATGTCGTCCTTGGCGGGATTCCGAGGGTTTGCGGGGGCACCGGCCTATGGCGCAAGCAAGGCGGCGGTACGGGTTTATGGTGAGGCGTTGCGCAGTGAGATGGAGCCTTTGGGGATCAAGATCAATGTTATTTGCCCCGGTTTTGTTGAAACGCCGATGACGGCGGTTAATGATTTTTCGATGCCTTTTTTGATGAAACCGGAAAAAGCGGCTAAAATTATTCGCCAAGGTCTTGAAAAAAATAGACCACGCATTGCTTTCCCGTGGCCAATGGCGGCGCTGGTTTGGCTTTTAGCGGCTCTGCCCATAAGGTTAACCGAGTTCTTGCTGCGCCGTTTGCCGCGCAAGCCTTAGCCCCCTTGTTTTGTTTTGTGTGAGCGTTTATAAGGCGCGGGATTATAACAGACAGTTTAGGAGATCTTTGTCATGGCTACCGAACGCACGTTCTCGATTATTAAACCCGATGCAACACGTCGGAACCTAACCGGTAAAGTTAATGCTAAATTGGAAGCTGCGGGTTTGCGCATTATTGCTCAAAAGCGCGCGCGTTTGACGCTGGAGCAAGCAGAAGGCTTTTATGCTGTTCACAAAGAACGTCCTTTCTTTAATGAGCTGTGCAGTTTTATGACATCAGGACCCGTTGTTTTGCAGGTCTTGGAAGGTGAAAACGCTGTTGCCGGAAATCGCGATGTTATGGGCGCGACTAATCCTGCTGATGCCGCCGAAGGCACAATCCGTAAAGAGTTTGCCGAAAGCATTGAAGCTAATTCTGTGCATGGTTCCGATAGCCTAGAGAACGCCGCGATTGAGATTTCCTATTT
>DOBW01000122.1:1359-2933 GCA_003504035.1 Rhodospirillaceae bacterium
CGCGGATGTAGCTCAATGGTAGAGCAGAAGCTTCCCAAGCTTACGACGAGGGTTCGATTCCCTTCATCCGCTCCAACTAAAATCCCTCGTTAGGGGGTTTTTATTTGGAATGAAAAAGTGAAGCAAACCCGATCAGAGGGTTCGACAAATTGCGAGATTAACGAGCAATTTGGACGACAGAGCGAAGCGATGTCGCCCGTAGGGGTAAAAACATGAGGGAACGAATGTTTTTAATCATTCCCTTCATCCGCTCCAAACTGAAAAAGGTCCCCTTAGGGGCCTTTTTTATGGTCAATTCACACTAGGCACGATAAAAACATAGGATGACAAAAACGAAGCCTTCCGCTCTTTTGCTCCAATGGAATTTGGGGGCACCTATTTTAAGCCTTTGTCTCAATCGTCTAGGCACATGGGTTGCTGCGGCCTTGGCTGGCGGTTCGGTTGCTTTGTCTTTGGCCGAGGATGCCGGAGAAGAGCCCTGTATCGTAACACTAGAAGAAGGCGAGGTTACGTCTCTGATTCCCGATGCGGATGCACATGCTTTTCTTGCGTTGAGCTCAAGCGGGGAAATTTTTATTGTTGAACCGCAAAGTGAGGCCGCCACGTTTCTTACCGAAAAAGAGGGAGCTTCGCATATTGTGGCGGGAGATGAAGCACAGCGCTTTTTTTCGGTAGGCTCTTTGGTTTATGCGTTTGATGAAGAGGGGCGCGTTGGCTCTTCTCCGCTTAAGGCGGGAGGTGAGATTCAGGGCCTTGCCTTAGATCCCAAGGGCATTTTTTTAGCAGCAAGTCATGAACGCGGCGTTAGCCTATTTTCTCTTTCAGACAAAAAAAAGAAAGAACTTTCAAGCAATATTTCTTGTTTGGATCTTGTTTGGAGCCCAGACGGAAAATATTTAATAGCGGTTGATGCCGACAAAGCACTCCGCGTTTGGGCACAAGAAGACTTTACCAGTAAGGCCATGGTTTTTGATCATCAAAAACATCAGGTCATGCCGCGCTCTTTTGGCTTTGCTTCTGATGGTGCTTTTTTGGCAAGCAGTGGGGCAAGGCAAGGTGTTCTTTGGCCCATTCCTTTCGCGCAGGAATCTTCGCCGAGGTGGTTTGGTGGCGCTGATCGGCGCATTGTAGCGCAGGTTGCGCCGCATCCTCACGAGTCGATGCTTGCGCTAGGTTATGATGATGGCATGCTTGTTTTGTCGCCGCTTGATGGACGCACAGAAATTATGATTCATGCGCCAGTTGCGCCTTCCGGTTCGAGCGTAACGGGTCTTTGTTGGAACGCGCGCGGCGATAGTTTAATGGCGAGTTTGGAGTCGGGTTGGCTTATGCTCTTTACTCAAAAGAGTGTAATGCGCGCGGTGCAAGCGCGTGTGCATTAAGGTCTTCCTCTTTTATCCCCACACATCGTTATTTCGCTCGTCACGTAGGAAAGGCTACGCTTCCTCGCTCATGCCTTGTGTAGAAATAAAATAGAAAGACTATTAAGGGGGAGTTGTCCGATATAGGACGGGAAGTTCTTCATCCATACAGCGTTGGTAAAACTCGGCAATAGCAGCGCGTTCAGTTTCATC
>DOBW01000122.1:2944-4407 GCA_003504035.1 Rhodospirillaceae bacterium
ATAACGGTGCGCGGTGACATGACTGTTGTGATGTCGCCATTCATAAAGCTTTGTCGGGTTAGGTTGGCTAAAGCAATCATGGACGCGGCCTGTTCTTTTCTTTCGTCTGTAGCAAAAGAGGGCACCTTGGCTTGAACAATGTCGATCTCTTTTTCTTCTGGAAGATAGTTTAATGTTGTCGCGATATTCCAGCGATCCATTTGTCCCTGATTGATTTGTTGTGTACCATGATAAAGACCTGTCGTGTCGCCAAGGCCAACGGTATTGGCTGTTGCGAACAAACGAAAAGCAGGATGCGGATGAAGAACACGGTTTTGATCAAGAAGTGTGAGCTTGCCTTCTATTTCTAAAACACGCTGAATGACAAACATGACATCGGCACGACCTGCATCATATTCATCAAAGACAAGCGCGGCGGCATGTTGTAGAGCCCACGGCAAAATGCCTTCACGAAATTCGGTGACTTGAAGGCCATCTTTAATCACGATGGCATCTTTGCCAATCAGGTCGATGCGGCTGATGTGGCTATCAAGATTAACCCGCACACAAGGCCAATTAAGCCGCGCTGCAATTTGTTCGATGTGTGAAGATTTTCCGGTGCCGTGGAAGCCTTGAACGAGAACGCGGCGGTTGTGTGCAAAACCGGCGAGGATTGCAAGAGTTGTGTCATGATCAAATTGATAAGCAGGATCAATATCGGGAACATGTTCTCCCTTGGAAGAAAAAGCAGGAACTTGCCAACCTGTATCGAGATGAAAAGTGTCACGCACCGAGAGTTTAATATCGGGGATCGAGCACTCATCTATTTGCGCGGTGTTTGTTTGTATGGACATTGACTATCCTTATTTCTTAAAAACGAAGAGAGAGTCTTTTAGCACGACAAGCAAGGAAGCAAAAGGACGGTCAAAGGATGCAAATCACGGGTCTTCAAAGATGTTTTTTTCAAAACGAATCAGCTGACCCTTTTGGGGGGCTCGCTTAGGGGTAATTCAGGGGCATGTTGTTGCAAGCGCATTTTAATTGTGTGAAGAATTCCTTTCTTTTCAAGGGCTTTTTTCGTTTGAAGCTGGCTTTTTATAGGGTGACAACAACAACAACAAGAATAACAACCTATGGTTGAGATGGGCGTGGTGTTGTTTTGCCTTTAAACTGACGTTTTTACACCTATAGCCTTGACATGCCTATGAAAAATAGGGTTAAAAGTTTTTGCTTGATACACCTATGCGTGTATATATAATGTTCAACGCTTCCCATTGTTTAGTCGATCCTATCCTATCCCGTAACTCTTTTTTGTACACAGGAGGTGTCTTATGCAAACACAAGCAGGTATGTCCGTACAAGACGTAGAAGATTCTTTGTCCGAAACACAAACGCCTTCTAAAACAGGAAAAAGTAGTCTCGTTAGTCGTAACGTTACAATAGGTCCGCATCGGACGAGTATTCGTCTGGAGCCTGATATGTGG